>DATBBO010000378.1:0-3029 GCA_036270995.1 Dongiaceae bacterium
TCCGGCGCCGCCCCATCGACCGAATCCCATCCCCGTCCGCCCTGCCATGCCCGCTCCAGTTAACAAGGGGCCAGAACACCAAACCCAGGGATCAGGGGTTGGTTCCTGGCCTGGAGCATTATATCGGCTCACCCGCCCTTGCGCCCGCCGGGCCCAGGGGACTGCCTCACCCGAACCGCCGGGCGGCCTCCTGGGTCAGGCCATAGGCGACGGAGAGGAGGTCGGAGCCGGAAGCAGGGCGGGCGGCGGGGGCGGCGCCCGCAATCGCGCTGCGCACGGCAGGCACCCGGCTCGAGCCGCCGGTGAAGAAGATCGTCTCGATCGCCTCCGGCTTCAGCCCCGCGGCGGCAATGCAATCCGCGGCCGACCGGCGAATCCGGCGGATGCCGCGTCCGATGGCCCGGCCCAGCCCGGCCTGGGTCGCGGGCGCGTGGAGATCGGGCTCGATGAAGTCCAGGGGAACATCGCAGGCGTCGGAATCGCTGAGGGCGATCTTTGCCGCCTCCGCCGCAAAGGCGATGCGGTGGCCGAGGTGCTCATGCAGGGTCTTCAGCAGGCGCGCGACCTTCGCCGGCTCCCGGGCCTCGCGCAGGAGCTGGGCGACCTCGCGCTCGTTGCGGTAGGTGTAGGCGAAGTTGATGGTCGCCCAGGTGGCGAGCTCGCGATAGAGCGCATTGGGCATGGTCATGCCCTTCTCCAGGAGCGCGCTGCCGCGTCCCAGCAGCGGCATGATGGCCTCGAGGCTGAGCTCGGCGTCGAAATCCGTGCCGCCCACCCTGACGCCGGCGCAGGCGAGGATGTCGTCCTTGCGCTCGGCGCGGGCATGGCGGCCGGGGCCGATGCGGATGACGGTGAAGTCCGAGGTGCCGCCGCCGATATCCGCGACCAGCACCAGCTCCTCCCTGGTCACGCTCTGCTCGTAGTGATAGGCGGCGGCGATGGGCTCGTAGACGAAGGCGATCTCGCGGAAGCCGATCCGGCGTGCGATGCCTTCCAGCATGCGCTCGGCCCGCTGGTCGCCCGCCTCATCGTCCTCGACGAAGCGCACGGGACGGCCATGGACCACGGCGGTGATCTCGCGCTCCAGGAAGGCCTCGGCCGTCACCTTCAGATGGCGCATGAAGATCTGGACGATGTCGGCCAGCGCGATCTTGTACTTGCCGAGCGTCGTCGCCTCCTCGATCAGGGACGAGGCGAGGATGGTCTTGAGGGCACGGAAGAGCCGCCCGTCGACCTGGCGCACATAGGCAGCGATGGCCTCGGCGCCGAAGCGGACATTGTAGCGGTCCTGCGCCTCGAAGAAGATGGCGCTGGGGATGAGCGTGGCCTCGCCCTCGAGCGGTGCCAGGACCGTGGCATTGCCCTTCAGCACGCCGATGGCGGAGTTCGAGGTGCCGAAATCCAATCCGCAGGCGATCATGGGAGCCCCCTCTTGGTGGTCGAGGGGATACCACATATGGCCATAGGCCGCGGCTTGCCAGACTGTTTTATTCTTCCTAGACTCTGCCCATCCGATGGGATGGCCTGGATCCGGGCCGCTTTCCCGCGCATCGACAACTCCACACGCGACAAGGGGGCGAATGGCTGGATGCGGCTCATGCCGGCGCCCGGATCATTCCTGTTGCCAACACGAAGCGGGGTCACGCAATGGACTATCGCCTGCTCGGCCGCTCCGGCCTGAAGGTCTCGACCATCACCCTCGGCACCATGACCATGGGCGGCAAGGGAGACTTCGCCATGGTCGGCAATGTGGGTGTCGCGGAAGCGCGCCGGCAGATCGATCTCTGCATCGATGCCGGAGTCAATCTGCTCGACACGGCGGATGTCTATTCCGACGGCGCCTCGGAGGAGATCATCGGCGAAGCACTCGGCGGCAAGCGCAAGGGTGGCCTCCTCATCGCCAGCAAGGCGCGGTTTGCCACGGGCGAAGGGCCGAACGATGGCGGCGCCTCGCGCTATCATTTGCTGCGGTCCTGCGAGGCGAGCCTGAAGCGGCTGCGCACCGATGTCATCGATCTCTATCAGCTCCATGCATGGGACGGCCAGACGCCGCTGGAGGAGACGCTCGAGGCTCTCGACAGCCTGCTCCGCCGCGGGCTCGTGCGCTATATCGGCTGCTCGAACTATTCCGGCTGGCATGTGATGAAGGCGCTGGGCGCCGCCGAGCGCGCGCATCTGCCGCGCTTCGTCAGCCAGCAGATCCACTACACGCTCGAGGCCCGCGAGGCGGAGTACGAGCTGGTCCCCATCTCTCTCGATCAGGGTCTCGGCATCCTGGTCTGGAGCCCGCTGGCGGGCGGGCTTCTCTCGGGCAAGCACAGGCGCAACCAGGCGGCGCCCGCGGGCTCGCGCCAGCTCGCCGGCTGGACCGAGCCGCCGATCCGCGACGAGAACCGCCTCTGGAACATCGTGGACGCGCTGATCGCCGTGGGCGAGGCGCATGGGGTATCGGTCGCGCAGGTGGCGCTCGCCTGGCTGCTGAGCCGGCCAGGGCTCGCTTCCCTCGTCATCGGCGGGCGCAACGAGGCGCAGCTCAAGGACAATCTCGCCGCCGCCTCCCTGGTGCTTTCGCCCGACGAGCTGAAGCGCCTCGACGAGGTCAGCCGGCCGCCCCTCATCTATCCCTATTGGCACCAGCCCAACACGGCGACGGACCGTCTCGGCCCCGCCGACCTCGCCTTGCTCGCGCCCTACCTGTAGAAGGGAGTCAGGCTGCCGTCGTCTCCGGGCTGAGGAGCCGGAAGGCACCGGCGCAAATCTCCAGCCAGCAATCCAGCGACACGTCATTGGCCTTGTCGCCGGGGGCGGACCTGTCCAGCCGGCCATGAGCCAGCCGCGGCGCCAGAAGCTCGGTGCTTCCTGCCGGCGCGTCCGGGATCCCCAGCGACACCACCAGCAGTCGGTTCGGCCCGAAATTGTTCAGCGCCCCGAACAGATCGTGGATGTCCTCGTCGGCGACGGGTTGCTCGTCGAGTGCCTTGTAGACAAAGATGCGGTCCGCGTTGCTGAGGCTCTTGCGAAGCCCGTCG
>DATBBO010000379.1:0-1696 GCA_036270995.1 Dongiaceae bacterium
GCCAGCCAAGATGATGCCGCCGCCTCCGATGGCTTAGGCGACGCGAAGGATCACAACGATGCCGTCAAACGGGAAGTCCGCAGAATCCTCGCCGCCACCGCCCGAGCTGGGCGCAATTTTCATTGATGCCTGGAGGGAGGCGGCCGACATTGTTCTGGCCGAGATCCGCGCCGAGCATCAAAAGGCATGGGCCCGCGAAAGAGAGCTGATCGAGGCGCAGGCGCGAGCCGCAATTGCGGAATTCAGAGCTGAGATCGTCGAGCAACGTGATGCATTGAAGAAACACATCGAGGCGCGGCTGGCAGAGGTGCGCAACGGCGCTGACGGAAAGGACGGGCTAGATGGCAGGCAAGGCGAGAGGGGCGAGCAGGGCCCCCAAGGCGTCGCAGGCCACCCCGGAGAGCCTGGGATTGCCGGCGAGCCTGGTTCGCAAGGTCCGCAGGGCCGGGAAGGCGCAGCAGGCCCCCAGGGCTCCCCAGGCGAAGCCGGGCCCCAAGGGCTCCAAGGGCTGATTGGGCCCACCGGCGAGGCCGGTCCTGAAGGGGAGCGAGGGTTGCCCGGGGAACGGGGCGAGACGGGGCTGCGAGGGCCACAGGGTGCGATTGGCGAGAGGGGGGAGCAAGGGGAGCCTGGCAAGCAAGGGCCACCAGGCGCCCTTCCTATCGTGAAGGCCTATCAGCCCGGGGTCGCCTATGCCGCCGATGTGGTCTGCCATGACGGGGCCACCTGGCAGGCGCTTCGCGACACCGGCCAGCCTCCTCCCCACGAGGACTGGATTTGCATCGCGCGATCGGGTCGTGACGCCAGGATGCCGGAACTCAAGGGCACATTTGAAGCGGGCCGCGAATACCGGGTGCTTGATATCGTTGCCGTCAACGGCGCCTTGTTTATTGCCCGTCATGATCAGCCCGGCGATTGCCCGGGCGCCGACTGGCAGCTCATGGCGCGGCAGGGTAAGCCCGGCGCAGCGGGCCCGCGCGGGGAGAAAGGCGACCGCGGCGCGCAGGGAGACCGAGGCGAGAGAGGAGCGCCCGCGCCGAGGATCACGAGCTGGAAGGTCGACCGTGAAAACTACGCCGTGATGCCGATCATGTCAGACGGCAGCCATGGTCAGAAGCTCGAGCTTCGTGACCTGTTCAAGCAATTCCAAGACGAGACGGAATAATGCTCGAGATCAGCTCGTCCGGCATGGATGCTATCGCCGCGCGGTTCAAGCACATGCGGGAACAGATTGCGAAGCTGCGTCATGACGTGCCGCAGGAGTTCTTCAACTGGGAAGCCGAGGATGTTCACGAGAAAAACCCGTGGGTCAAGCGCGCCGGGCGCAAAGGCTCGAGGGTTCGCAACCGGCATTACTATACGATCATCCTCCCGCACTCCCAGCGCGAGATGGCGCACCGAAAGAAGGTCGCGATGAGATTGCGCCGCAAGCATATCGCTTCACGCCGCGGCGTGACCAAGCCGATCCTGCGGCCGGAGCTGCAACATGTGCTGTGGGATCGGCTTACTTCATTGCTCGGCGAGATCAGGTGGTAGATGGCAGATCGTAACGTCCAGGTGCTGACGCCTGCGACCAATTTCGATCTGATGACGCTGGACGAGGCGAAGCAGATGCTCGGTATCTCGCTCACCGACACCAGTGACGACACACAGCTCGCGCTTTTCATCGATATCAACTCCGCCACCATCTCGCGGC
>DATBBO010000380.1:0-2015 GCA_036270995.1 Dongiaceae bacterium
CTGCAATATTGAGTCTATGGCCATCCGCACCCCGGCCCCTATGGCATGGACAGATCTCGACGAAAGTCGGCCGCAGCTTTCGGGCAATCGCATCTGACGCCCTGAAAGCCTCGCTCTACCCTTCCGTCATTCCCGCGAAAGGGTCTGTAATTTTTTTGTTTGGGAGTGAGATTTAGGTTTTCGCTGGGATTGGGGTGTGATTCGCTTATGGCGAGGAAGGGGTATCGCCATGTCGGATGATGTTCGTGTCAATCGGGCGGATCGCCGGCAGTCTCAATTTCAAGTGGTCGACCTTGAGAGCCAGATTGACGAGGATCACCGGGCCCGGACGGTGTGGGAGTTCGTGTCCGGCCTTGATCTGAGCGAGTTCTACGCCCGGATCCGGTCACGCGGCGACACGGCGGGTCGGCCTGCAACGGACCCCAAGATCCTGCTGGCCCTATGGCTCTATGCGACGCTGGAGGGTGTGGGCTCGGCGCGGGCGCTGAACGAGCTGTGCAACCACCACGCGGCGTATCGCTGGCTGTGCGGCGGGGTAGAGGTCAATCACAACATCCTTGCCGAGTTCCGGGCGGCGAACGGGGCGTTGCTGGATCGGCTGCTGAACCAGAGCCTGACGGCCCTGATCGCGGCGGGTGTGGTGACGCTGGAGGAGGCGGCGATCGACGGGACCAAGGTGCGGGCCTCGGCGAGCAAGGACTCGCTGTCTGGTGCGGCCCGCCTGAGGCGGATCGCGGCGGCGGTAGAGAAGCGGATCAAGACGCTGAAGAGTGAGCTGGAAGCTGATCCTGCGGCCTCGCAGCGGCGGGCCAAGAAGCGGGCCCTGGATGCGGCCGAGGAGCGGGCCCGGCGGGTGGAAGCGGCCAAGGCCAAGCTCGCCGAACTCGAGGCCGAGCGGGCCGAACGGCAGGAAACGCATGCTGGCGAGGAGGCCCAGAAGAGCGAGACGAAGGTCTCGACCACCGACCCCGAGGCGCGGATGATGAAGTTCTCGGACGGGGCGATGCGGCCGGGCTACAACGTCCAGGTGGCGACCTCCTGCGGCTTCGTGATTGCGGTGGAGCCGACCGATCGGCGCAACGACAAGGGCTTGGCGCCGATGCTCGTCGAGCAGATCAAAGCCCGCTGCGCCACCGCCCCCAGGCGCCTCCTCGCCGATACCGGGGCCATGACGCAGGGCGACATCACGAGCTTGGCCGAGACCTACCCCGGGATGACGATCTTCAGCCCGCCGCCCAAAGAGAAGGACGACGTGACGGAGGAGACCAAGCGCAAGCGCGCCTGGAAGCGCCGCCACGAGGCGCCCGCCGTTCGCGACTGGCGCGAGCGCATGGCGGGTGATGACGCCAAGACGGTCTACGCCCGGCGCAAGAACACGGAGCATGCCCATGCCCATATGAAGAACCGGGGCTTCGGCACTATGCTGGTCCGCGGCCTCGAGAAGGGCCGGGCCGTCTGCCTCCTCCACGCGCTGGCACATAATCTTGCCCATGCCCTCATCCGGCCAGCGCCGGTTCCTACCTGAGGGTCAAGACCACCGAGGAAGACACCCGAAGCCCCGACTAAAGCTCCGCGACGAACGGACCGTGGCCGAAGGCGCCGCACCAGACGCGATCAACGCGCCAAATGCGAATTTGATTACAGGCCCTTTCGCGGGAATGACGGAATTGAGAAGAACTTCTCCTTCGTGACCTCCGGGCCGCCTCCGCGATCTCCGTGTAAACGTCTTGTCTGCCAGCCCAGGTCACGTCGTCGCCAGCAGCTCGCTTGCGCGGTGGCAGCGGACGCTGCGGCTGGTGCCCGGCAGACGCGCCTGGGCCTGGGGCTGCTCGCAGCCGGCGACGGCGAAGGGGCAGCGCTCGCGGAAGAAGCAGCCCGTCGGCAGCCGCCGGTTGCTGGGCAGCTCCGTGCCGCGCAGCGGCATCTGCAGCCCTGCGGCGCTGTCGAGCTTCGGCACCGCGGCGAGCAAGGCGCGGGTATAGGGATGGGCCGGCTGCTCCAGCACCTCCGAGGCC
>DATBBO010000381.1:0-1619 GCA_036270995.1 Dongiaceae bacterium
CCGGCGTGATAGCGCTTCTGCGTCCCGTCGTCGAACTGCACCGCGAGGTCACCCTGAAGCACATAGGCGTAGCGCGAGAAGGGATGTTCATGGCGCGCCAGCCGTGCCCCGGGGGCGATCTCAAAGGTCGAGACGATGAGCTCCGGGTCGCGCTTCGGCAGGACCAGCGGCTGGCCGAGATCGGTCTTGGTGGTGGTGACCAGGGTCTTGACCACGACCGGCGGCGCGGTGTCGGCCAGCGCGGCAGCGGTGACGACCGCGCCGAGAAAAAGCACCAGGAGCGCGAGGGGACGCATCGGTTTCATGACGGGATCCGGTTTCGACATCGGGAGGGCGAGTATGGCTGAAGCCCCGCGGGCTGCAACACATGCCCGGTATCCATGGACATAAATCTACCGATAGGTTTCGATCCGCCCGCTTCATGCCTGCATATGTGGCCGTCGAAACACACGCTTCATAGGTCGCCTCGAGAAGTCCCGGACCCAATTGCCGATGGGCTTCGATGGCCAGGCTGATGACGCGTTCACGCAACTCAGTCCCGTGAACGAAACTCATATCACCTCCTCCGTGTTGGAATGCTTTTTTGCTTCGATCTACGCTGCCGGCTCCTCGACGTCGATCTCGGGCGGGGGGTGGCGGAAGAAGCGGGTCAGATAGAGAAGATAGAAGAGACCGAGCGCGAGCTAGCCGAGGCCCAGCAGCAGGGCGTCGCGGTCGAGATTGATCAGCAGCCAGAGATCGGCGATCGCCCCCAAGGCCGGCAGGAGAAGCCAGCTCAGGGCGCCGCCGCGGCCCGCGCCATGGCGCAGACAATGGGCAATCACCGAGATATTGACGAAGGTGAAGGCGGTGAAGGCGCCGAAATTGATGAAGGAGGTGGAGGTGGTGACATCGAGGCCGACGCTCGCCAACCCCACCACGCCTGCCAGCAGGATGTTGTAGACGGGCGTGCGCAGCCGCGGGGCCAGATGGCCGAACAGTGGGCGCGGCAGCACGCCGTCGCGGCCCATGGCATAGAGCAGCCGCCCGACGCTCGCCTGGGCGGAGAGGCCCGAGGCGAACTGGGCGATGATGAGGCCGATCAGGAACAGCGCCCGGAAGAGATCGCCGCCGATCGCCTTGGCGATCCCATAAGCGGCGGAATCGACATCGGCGAAGCTAGTGCCGGGATGGACGAGCTGGGTCACATAGGCGCCGGCGATGAAGATCACCCCGCCGGCAAGGGCCACCAGCAGGATGGCGCGCGGTATCACGCGCCGGGGCTCGATCGTCTCCTCCGTCAGCGTGGTGATGGCATCGAAGCCGAGGTAGGAATAGGCGGCGAGCGCAGCACCGGCCAAGGTCGCAGAGAAGGGCACCCCGGGCTTGAAGAAGGGCTCGACGGAGAGGAGCCCGCCGGGGCCCGAGGCGAGCCACACATAGCGCACTGCCAGCAGGATGAAAGCGGCAACGATCAGGAGCTGGATCGCCATCAGGATCAGATTGATCCGGTCCGCCACGACGATGCCGGCGATATTGATGGCGCTGGTCACCACCACGAAGGCGAGGATCCAGGCCCAGGCAGGGACCGCAGGAAAGGCCGATTCCAGATAGGCCGCGCCGATCAGCCAGATCACCAT
>DATBBO010000382.1:0-9888 GCA_036270995.1 Dongiaceae bacterium
TTCCGACCTTTGCGTCTTCGCCGCGGAATTCATAGACATGAACATCCGGCGTCGCCCGAATGACCTGAAGGATGACGTCGGCCGCCGATGCCCGGCAATGCAATCTCCCCTGATCCTGCGCGAAGGCCGTGCTCGTCGAGAGGCTCAGCAGGAAGCCGAGCGGCAGGGCGATATTGCGCCCGAATACACTACGCATGGATACCTCCACACGGCCCCGGACCCTGCTATCGGGCCGGCTTGGCCTCAACCCACGTAATGCGGGCTAGACCGCGGCGGTTCCCGCCGCGGCTGTGGCCGTTATTGCCCTTGGGTGAAGGTCACCGACATGGTGAAGCTCAGCGGGTTCCCCGGTAATTCCGGCGGCGGCGGCGGCAGCGTCGTTGCCCGCTTGAAGATCTTCCGAGCGGCCTTGTCGAAGGAGTCGTAGCCCGAGCTTCCGACTACCTTGGCACCGAGCACATTGCCCTGCCGGTCGATGGTGATCTGGACCACAGGTGCCGCACGGTCGATCCAATAGGGTGCATCCTCTGGCCATTTCATATAGGGCTGCAGCCGATTGATGACCGCGATTTGCCACACCGCGACGGGATTGGCCTTCTGCATGGCCCCCGGCGCCGGCGCGACGGGCAGCGCCTTCTGGGAGAGCGTCGATTTCTGGGTAGGGCGGGTCGGCTTCGGCGGCTGCTTCGTCTCGGGAGCTTTCTTCGTCTCGGGCGGCTTCGCCGGCGGCTGCTTCACTTCCGGCTTGGCCAAAGGGGCCACCTCCCCCGCGGGCAGATTCGGCAAATCAGGCAAGGGAGCCGTCTCGACCTTTGGAGCCGGCGCGGCGAGGGCGGGGATGCGGGGCGTCTGGGGTGGTACGGCCGATGGCGGCACGACCGGCGGCGCCTGCGGGGGCTGCGCCACCGCGGGTGGCGCGACCTTGGGACCCAGGAGCGGTGCCGGCTGCGCCAGATCTATGAGGATGGCCTTCGGCGCCGCGGGCGGAGTCTCGACTCTGATCTGATGGTAGACGAGGAAGTAGTAGGCGATGGCGAGATGGATCACGAGTACAGCCAAGAGGCTGGTGCCCCAGCCGACGGGGCCGAAGGCATCGGTGAAACGAATCTCGCGGGCGGCGATTGCCGTCATTGCGGGGTCTGGCCCTCCGCCCGTCCTTCCAACCCGACGAGTGCCACTTTCAGATAGCCGGCGTTGCGCAGGATATTCATGACCGACATGATCTCGCCGTACTCCACCACCTTATCGGCTTGAAGATAGATGCGCTGCTCCTTGTCGCCGTGGAACTGGTTGTCCAGCGCCTTGCCGAGGCCGGCAAGCGTCACGGGCTTGCTGTCCAGCGTGATCGCCTTGTCGGCCCTGATGGTCAGGAAGACCGGCTTGTCCGGCCGCGGGCTCGGCTTGGCGTCGGAGGTTGGCAGGTCGACAGCCATATCCACCGTGGCCAGCGGCGCACCGACCATGAAGATGATCAGGAGAACCAGGATGACGTCGATGAAGGGCGTGACGTTGATCTCGTGATGCTCACCGAGATCCTCCTCGGCATGGCGCTGGAACAGAGCCATGGCGTCAGGCTGCCGGCTGCGCGGCCATGAGGCTGCGATACTGGAAGTCGAGATCGCGGGAGACGAGACGGACGACCTCGGCCGAGGCGTCGGCGACGCCACCCTTGTAGCTGGCGACCATGCGGGCGAAGTAGTTGTAGATGACCACGGCGGGGATCGCCGTGGCGAGGCCGAAGGCCGTCGTCAGCAGCGCTTCAGCCAGGCCGGGCGCCACGACTGCGAGGTTCGTCGTCTGCATCTTCGAGATGCCGATGAAGCTGTTCATGATGCCCCAGACGGTGCCGAAGAGCCCGACGAAGGGCGCCGTCGCCCCGATGGTGGCAAGCAGGCCGGTTCCGCGGTTGACCGCCCGTGCCGCCGCCGATTCGACCCGCTCCAGCCGCGAGATGACGCGCTCCTTCAGACCTTCGCCGGGAATCTCCGCCGACAGCACGACCTCTTCATTGGCTGCGTTGACGAGTCCGGCCATGGGACAGTGCCGGCCGTCAAATTTCTGCATGGCCTCCTGGAGGGAGCGGGAGGCGTGGAGCAGGACCCGGCCGCTATGCATGTGGCGCCAGGCGCCGGCGAGCTCCAGGCTCTTGGCCACGAAGATCGTCCAGGTGACGATCGAGGCGAAAATGAGGGAAACCATCACCGCCTGCACGACCATATCCGCCGCCAGGAACATGTTCCAGACGGACAGGTTGTGGGGCAGGATCGCCTCGGGCACGGCAGAAGTCTCGCCGGTGATGGAGCTATCCGACTGCTGCGCCAAAGCAGGTAGGGCAGCCAGGAGGGCCACGAACCCCGTCGACAGTCCGGCGATAATGCGCCGCCGGCGCCCCGGTATTGCCGCAGCAGGCTGCGGGAAGGACATGCTCACGCGAATGCTCTCCTTGAACAAAAAGCGAGCGGCAACCCGATGCTGAATCGGCGCCGCACCCCCGGCACCGATCTTAAAGCACGGGCGGCGGCGCGTTTCTAGAGCGCGTCCCGGCGAGGTCAAGAAAATCGGCGCCAGGACAAGGGGAAGGGCCCTTTCGAGGGCCGCCCGGTGTTCAGAGCGGCAAATCGATAGTTCTTGCTTTGTTCTTATGTCAGTTATAAAGTCTTCGGTCCCTGGAGATCGGAGGTCGGAGATGACGGACTGGCTGGCCGCGGTGGATGCCTATCTCTACACGATCGGCAGCATCGGCGTTGAGGATGCCTTGTGCGATGCCTGCATCAGCGGTCGCGTTCCGGCGGCACTCGCCGGCAGCCTCGAGATCGAGCGCGAACTCTCCCAGCGGACGGCCGAAGCCGATGGCGGCAGCAGCGAGATCTATCTCGGCACGCTGACCCTCGCGGGCCTTCGTTACGGTTTCGAATGCCGACTGTTCGTCGATGCCGATGGCTCCTATTTCGTCAGCGACATTGCCCGCTTCGAGCCGGTGGAGTGGCAAACGGGCATTCGCGTCGCCTGAGGCGTCGCAGCAGGAGAAACAGGTTGACGAAATAATTCTCTCTAGGGTTAAATATTGGAAATCCTGTTAAGGAAAATGAACCATGGAAGATCCCACTCACCGCCCCAGCCTTGGCTCGGCCGTCTTCTACAAGGACCCTTTCGCCGCCCTCGACTGGCTCGAGAAGGCCTTCGGCTTCGAGAGGACGCTGCTCGTCACCGATGCCGAGGGGAAGCTTGGCCATTCGGAGATGCGCTTCGGCGACGGCTACATCATGGTGGGCTCGGAATGGGCCGAGCATACCGCGAGCCCTGCGAGCATCGGTGGCCGCAACACCCAGTGTATTCATGTCCAGCTTCAGGATGGGATCGATGCCCACTGCGAACGGGCGCGTGCGGCCGGCGCCGTAGTCACCCGTGAGCCGGCCGATCAGTTCTATGGCGATCGCGTCTATGCCGCGCGGGATCCCGAGGGGCATGTCTGGAGCTTCGGCCAGACGGTGCGCCGCGTGTCGCGGGAGGAAGCGGAGAAGGCGAGCGGCTTGAAGATCGAAGGCTGGCATTGAAGGCAGCGCCGGCTCTCGACCGCATCCTCGCGGTTCTCGCCGATCCGCATCGCCGGCAGGTCATCGATCTCCTGCGCGAACGGCCGCGCCGGGCGAGCGAGCTCGCCAAAGCGGCGGGGCTCAGCCCGCCGGCCATGAGCCGCCATCTGCGCAGCCTGCGCAAGATCGGTCTGGTCGAGGAATCCCATCCGGCCTTCGACGCGCGGGTCCGGATCTACAGCCTCCGGCCCGCGACGATGGCCCCGCTCAAGGCCTGGCTCGAGGAGACGGAGCGACTCTGGGCCCGGCAGCTCGCGGCCTTCAAGGCCCATCTGGAGCGGGGAAGTTGAGCGCGCGCATCCTCGTCTCACTGCGGGTGAGCGCAGCACCGGATCATGCCTTCCGGGTCTTCACCCGCGAGATCGGCTTCTGGTGGCAGCCCAACGGTCTCTTCCGTTTCACGGAAGGTCCACCGGGCCGTCTCGCCTTCGAGGAAGGCGAAGGCGGGCGCTTCACGGAGACGGGATCCACCGGCGAGGTCTTCGAGATCGGCCGCATCACGGCCTGGGAGCCAGGGGTGCGCCTCGCCTTCACCTGGCGGCAGGCCTCCTTTGCGCCCAGCCAGCAGACCCGGGTCGAGGTGCACTTCGGGCGGCTGGGCGAGGAAACCCGCGTGACCGTCGAGCATCATGGCTGGCAAAGCGTGCCGCCCGAGCATGTGGCCCGCCACGGTTTTCCCGACGCGGTCTTCATGCGCCGCCATGGCGAATGGTGGCAAGCTCTGCTGGCGGGCTACCGGCGCCGGCTATCCTGACATCCCGACAGGCAGCGACGGATTTTCCTTGCTCGGCGCAACGTCATGGCTAGGAATGGCCCGACACCGAAGCAGGCCCATCATGCTGATTCCCTACCAGACACTGCGCGCGAACGCCGTTCGCATCTTCCAGGCTGCCGGCAGCGGCACCGAGGAAGCCGAGATCGTGGCCGATCATCTCGTGGAAGCGAACCTCCGCGGCCATGACAGCCATGGCGTCGGCATGATCTCCATCTACATGAAAAATCTTGCCGCGGGTTCGCTGATCCCCAATCGCCGCGGCCGGCTCATCAAGGAGGATGGCGCGATCCTCCATTATGATGGCGAGCGCGGTTATGGGCAGGTGACGGCCCGCGCCCTGACAGAGCTCGGGATCGAGCGGGCGCGCAGGACGGGGCTTGCCGCCGTGGCGCTCCGCAATGCCCATCATATCGGCCGGGTCGGCAGTTATGGGGAGCAGTGCGCCGCAGCGGGGCTCATCTCCCTGCACTTCGTCAATGTGATCGGCCACAAGCCCTATGTCGCGCCCCATCGCGGTGCCGATGCGCGGCTCGGGACCAACCCGGTCTGCATCGCGCTTCCCGCCGGCGAGCCGGGCCGGCCGGTCATTCTCGACATGGCGACCAGCAAGGTGGCGGTGGGAAAGGTGAGGGTCGCCTCCAATGAGGGCCGCGAGCTGGCCGGCGACCTACTGCTCGACCGCGCCGGACGGCCCACGACGGATCCCGGCGCGCTGTTCGGGGAACCTGGCGGTGCCGTCCTGCCCATGGGCGAGCATAAGGGCTATGCGCTGGCCTTCATCTGCGAGCTCCTGGCTGGAGCCGTCACCGGCGGCGGCACCTTGACCCCGAAGAATCAAGGCCAGGACACCATCACCAACAACATGCTCGCCTTCATCCTCGATCCCCGCCGCCTGGTCGATCAGGCCTGGCTGAGGCAGGAGATCGAGGCCATTACGGGCTGCGTTACCGCTTCGCCGCCGCGAGACCCCGCCGCTCCCGTCCTCATTCCCGGCGATCCGGAGCGCCAGATGCGGGCCCGGCGCATGGCCGAGGGCATCTCCATCGACGATGTCACCTGGGGCCAGCTCGCCGAGGCCGCCGCCGGGCATGGGGTCAAGCTGGAGACGGCCGGCGACTGAGCCTAATCGCCGAGCGGCTAGGCCCGCTCTACCCGGGCGGCATAACAGCCGGGTTTGGCGTAGTGGAGCTGCAGATAGGCGATGCGCGGCTCGGCGAAGAGCTGCTCGATCTTGCCTTCGAGCTCCCGGCCATCCACGAGATCCGCATTCACGAGCATGCCATCGCCGTCATAGCCGCGGGCGGCAAGGATGCGCCGGCGAAGCTGATCGGGGACCTGGTCCACGGCATCGTAGGTTTCCTCGCCCTCGCGCACATAGACAGCGAAGCTCGAGCGATAGGGCGTGTCCACAGGATGGTGCTCGTAATTGACCAGCAGCACCTCATCGCCCGGGGCAGCATCGGTCAGGCTGACGCGGCAGGGAAAGCTGTTCTCCTTGTCGACGGTGCAGCGCAATGCCCGATGGGCCGCCAGCTCCTCGTCCGAGAGCTCGAACAGATGCCGGAATGTCTCGGCCGGCAGCCCGGTGATGCGAAAGCTCATGACCCATCTCCTTGCGTGATCGATAGCTGGAAGATGGCAGGGCCGGTTCGAGAGTGCGCTCCGATTCTTGCGCTGCTGGTTCAGGAATCGCGGATCGGCTTGGCGAGAAACTGTGGTGCCGTCATGCCCATGGAGACATAGATGCTGGTGAGCGCCTCCGCGCCC
The DNA here is from genome assembly GCA_036270995.1 of Dongiaceae bacterium. Lineage (GTDB taxonomy): Bacteria > Pseudomonadota > Alphaproteobacteria > Dongiales > Dongiaceae > DASXQK01. Next base: position 6,136 of record DATBBO010000382.1, read on the forward strand.
ACCGCCGCCGGAACAACCCATTCGGCCGGCACGAAGAGAAGCCCGCCGCCGAAAGGCACGGGTGCGGTGGGAATGAGGACCGCGAGATGCGGCCGGCCCTGCAGAGTCACGGGCTCGGGCGAGGAGAGCAGGCCTAGGGCCGCGGCCCCGCCATTGCCTCCGAAAAAGCACCAGACCGGCGCCATGGCCGAGGTATCCGCAGCATTCTGCTTTCCCAGCACGCCGACGAAGCGGCTCATCAGATTGAACACGCTGCTCAGCAGGGGAATGCGGCTCATGAGCTGGCTGCCGATGCCCGCGAACTCCGTCTTCAATTGCGATTGGATGAGGAGGCCGACGATATAGAGGCAGGCTACAACGACCAGGAAGCCGATGAGATAAGCCACCACGCGGTTGGCGACCAGCGCGAGGCCGATGGTTGCCAAAAGGCTCCCGAAGACACTTTGCGGGCCGGTATAGGCATAGACGAAGCTTCCGACCCAGGCGGCGGCCGCGAGGGTGAGCGCCAGCGGCAGCAGCGCCAGCAGCCCGGCGAAGAAGATGCGAAGCTGGGTGCCGAGGAATTTATGCATATCCCACCTCACCTGCTGTCACGGGCTCGCCACGGCGCCGGATCTTCGCCCAGCCTCTCGCCCTGAATCTTGCATTCTACTGAGAATATAGGCGATGGACTATCGGCCGGCCGAGCTCAACCGGCGGCCGCTGGCGGCGCCCCGGCTTTCTCTGCGGTCTCGAGCGCCAATGCGGTGGCAATAATGGGGCGCAGAAGAAGGAAGGCGAGGGTGCGATCGTGCCCTTCGAAGAAGAAAGCCTCAGCGGCCGCGCAGCTCCTCGAAAGAGACCATGACTCCCTTGCGATAGGCCGGGCGCTCCTTCAGGCGCTCGTACCAGGCCGCAAGCCGCGGCAGCGCCGGTCGCTCGATCTCCATCTCGTAGTAGCGGTAGAGGGTCGCGCCGTTGACGAGATCCGCCATGGAGAGCCTGTCGCCCAGGAGAAAAGCCCGACCCTCTAGCAGCCGATCGAGGACGGCATAACGCTCGCTCAGCGCCTTGACGAGGCCCGGGATGGCCGCCTTGTCCTGCTTCTGGGGCGCTGTGCGCACCACGGCAAAGAAGACCGCGGAGAAATCGGGAAACAGCGTCGTCTGCATCCAGTCCATCCACTGGTCGGCCTGGGCGCGCTTTCCCGCATCCCGGTCCCAGAGCACGCCTTCGCTGTACCGGGCCGCCACATAGCGCACCACGGCATTGCTTTCCCAGACGGTGACGCCGTCATCCTGCACGGTCGGTATGCGCTGGTTGGGGTTGAGGGCGATGTAGGCCGGGGAATCCAAGGCGCCATGGCGCCCGCCTACATCCACCCGCTCATAGGGCACCCCGATCTCCTCCAGCGTCCAAACCACCTTCTGCACGTTCATGGAGGTGGCGCGGCCCCAAAGCTTCAGCATCTCAGTCTCTCCCGGATGAATGACTATTCGGATTTCACCCTCGGGGCACCAAGGAAACTGGGCTGGATCACGAGCCACGATCCCCCGACTCCTCCGGTCCGCGCACGCGCGGATTCGATCGCCTTCAGGGGCGGCAGAACGCTACGCTGGCGTCCTTCGTCCCGTCAATCCAGGCGGCGGCCGCCGCCTCAACCCAGGAGAGCGTCATGGATCGTACGGTCATCGAGGTCGCCGCGATGTCGGAGATGATCAAGAGGGCACGGGTGCCGCTGTCGCCCGCCATCCGCGCCAACGGTTTCGTCTTCGTATCGGGCACCCCGCCCATCGATCTCGCGACCGGCGATCTGGTGACCGGCGACATCGCCCGGCAGACGGAGCAATGCCTCGTCTGCCTGCAGCACATCCTGGAGACGGCCGGCTCCTCCCTCGCCAAGGTCTGCAAGGTCGTCATCTACGCCTCGGATGCGGCGATGTATGGCCGCATCAACGAGGTTTACGCGCGATTCTTCAAGGAGGCGCCGCCCGCTCGCAGCTTCGTTCCGGTCAGGGCCTGGCCGCTCGCCTTCGACATCGAGATCGAATGCGTGGCTCTGGCCTGATCCCGGGAGGGCGGCGCCTCGATGCCGCGCCTATTCCTTCACGATATGCCAGATGTTCTTGTAGTTGTCGCCCGCGACATCGCCCGGCTTCTTGTCCTTGACGAAGGTGTAGAGTGGCTTGCCGCCATCGGCCCACTGCTTGCTTCCATCGTCGCGGGTGATGATGGTGAGGTCGCCCACCGGCTTCGCATCGGCCGCGGCCTTCACCGGTGGCCAATATTCTGCGCATTCGCCGTTGCAGTTGGACTTGCCGGAGGTGTCCTTATCGAAGGTGTAGAGCGTCATGCCATTCGCATCGGCGAGCACATCGCCGGCCGAGGTCTTCTGGACCTTCAGCGGTCCATAGTCCTCCGCCAGACCCAAGCTGGAGCTCGCCAGAAGGAGTGGAGCCGCCAGCGCCACAATGAGAATGCCCCGATACATCGCTTCCTCCTTTTCGTGGGAAAGGGGACCAAGCCCCGACGGAGAAAGCCTAGGTCGGCGTTTCTGCCGGCGACATCCGCTCTCACGGGCTTTTGACGGTCACGAGGGAAAGGTAACCGGGATGTGATTGAAGCGGTCGGCGGTCAGGAGCAGCCGCACTCTCGGAGCAAAGCCCCGACGAGTTTGCTGACTGATGCGAAGTATTGGTGCTATATTTAGCTGCTGCTTGTGTCCACAGTATTACGCATAGTAAACTAGGAGATCGGGTGGACGGATGAGCCTTCCAGTGTCCCTGATGATGGCTCTTCAGACACTTGTCTGCCGGGCGAGGCACAGACCTTCTGGCCGAGCGACTGTGCCGTGATCGGCGTGACATCTTCCTCTGTTTCGACACGGACCGGAAGGTGCGCGCGCCCGTCGATGCCTGGCGGCTGATGGAGCTTTTGGGTATCGCTTCTTTGGTCGAGGGAACCGGCTGCACCCTGCAGCGTTAAGGAAATCCAGGCCCTCTTCTTCGACCGCCAAGGCGGGCCACGCGGTCCATCCCCAATTCCCCCTGTTCATCATCGGCGGCGAGGCGTGGAGCTCGTTTCCTTCTGGACATCCCTTGGGATTCATCCGAGGTCGTGAGCATGGAAGTGCGAAGCATTGACGACACGCTGATTACGCAGCAGCTCGATGAACGGACTCCGCGCCGCTCCGATTCCGATCAGGAGATCGAGGCCTATTGCAAGCTCGCGGAAGAGGTCGTCCAGTCTGCTGCCGACGTCATGACGAAGATCGCACCCCTGGCTCGCGAGCTTTGCCATGCCGGCTCGGCCGGGATCAGCTTGATGGAAACCGATGCGGACGCCAACGCCGTGATCCGGTGGGAGGCCGTGGCGGGTCAGCTCGCGCCGAGCCAGGGGCTCGTGATGCCGCGGGAGTCGAGCCCTTGCGGCCTCAGCGCCGAGCGGCAGGATCCATTGCTGTTCGATCGTCCGGGGCGGGGCTTCGCCGCCTTCCGACAGCTTCCTGCGCCAGTGGAGGAGTTTCTGGTGGTGCCAGTGCGCGAGCGGGGGGAGCGGTCACGCGGCGTGCTTTGGGTCGGGACTCATGGGACCGAGCGCAAGTTCGACGCCACGGATTGCCGCATCCTGCAGCGTCTCGGTCATTTCACGGCCCTCGCCCTGCACATCATGGACGAGATCAGTCAACGCGACATGCTGGTTCATGAGATGAACCATCGGGTCAAGAACAGCCTGCAGCTGGCGACGAGCCTCCTCTCCCTGCAATCGAAGCGG
>DATBBO010000383.1:0-6418 GCA_036270995.1 Dongiaceae bacterium
CCCCAGCACTGTGACCGGCGAGATGATGAGCAGCGCCCGGTTCTCCGCGATCATGAGGCCCCATTCCGGCGTCGGCGGCCGCATGCCGAAGCCGAGGAATCCGAGAGAGCCGATCAGCACCGGGGCATAGCCGGCCCGGAGCGCGAACTCCACCAGCAGCACGCTGGTCGCGTTGGGCAGGAGCTCGCGGCGCATCACCGACCAGGCGCTCTCGCCCCGGAGCCGCGCGATGGTGACGAAGTCGCGGGTGGCGATGTCGATGGCGGCGGAGCGTGCCATGCGGGCGATGCGCGGGGCATAGACCAGCGCCACGACGAAGACCACGAGGATTGGATCTCCCGCAGCCTCCGGGCCGGCAGCGGCGATGGCGAGCAGCGCCAGGACCAGGAAGGGGATGCTGATCAGCGCCTCCAGCAGGCGCTGCAGCATGTTGTCGATCCAGCCGCCCACATAGCCCGAGAGCAGGCCGAGAATGGCGCCCAGCACCAGGCCGAGCGCGGTGCCGGACAGAGACAGCAGAATGACGATATGGCCGCCATAGATGACGCGGCTGAAGATATCGCGGCCGAGCTGGTCGACGCCGAAGGGATGGGCCCAGCTCATCCCGGAGAGTGGAATTCCCGCCCCCATCTGGGCATAGCCATAAGGTGCCACGAAGGGGCCGATGACGGCGAGGATCAGATGGAGGCTGAGGATCGCGCCGCCGATGCGCAAGGAGCGCGGCGTGCGCGACCAGTCGAAGCGGCGGAGCCGATGGAGCGGCGAGAGGGTGGGGTCGGCGACGGCCATCGCTCAGCCTTGCCTCAGGCGCGGGTTCAGGAGGATCGCCCCGACATCCGCCAGAAGATTGGCGACGATATAGACCGAAGCGGCGATCATGATGGTCGCCTCGATCAGCGGCAGGTCGCGCAGCTGGAGGGCATCCACCAGGAGGCTGCCGAAGCCGGGATAGCCGAAGATCTTCTCCACCACCACCACGCCGCCCACGAGATAGGCGAGGTTGAGCGCGGTGACGTTGAGGGTCGGGACCAGGGCATTGGGGAGCGCGTGGCGCAGCAGCACCCGGCTGGGCGAGAGTCCCTTCAGCTCCGCCATGCGCACATAGTCGGAATCCAGCACCTCGATCAGATTGTCGCGCAGCATGCGCACGGCATAGACCGCCATGACGATGGCGAGCGTGATGGCCGGTAGCGTCATGGCCCGTATGTACTCGCCGGCACCGGAGGTCTCGTCCACCAGGGATATGGCCGGCAGGATCGGCACCATGATGACGAAGAGGATCAAGAGCACGGTGCCGAGCAGGAAGTCCGGCATGGAGAGGAGAACCAGGGTCACCACGGAGAGCCCGTGGTCGACGGCCCGGTCGCGGCGCACCGCCTGGATCATGGCGGGGATCGCGGTCAGCGGGATGTAGATGAGGAAGGCATAGATCGAGAGCAGAACGGTATTGAATATCCTTGGGGCCAGTATGTCTGTGATCAGCCGGTCGCTGACCAGCGAATGGCCGAGATTGCCGGTGAGCAGATTGCCGAGCCAGCTGGCGTAGCGAAGCAGCGCCGGATCGCCGAGATGCAGCCGCGCCCTCAGCGCCGCCAGCGATTCCGGCGTGGCGTCGCGCCCGAGGATGCGGGTCGCCACATCCCCGGGGAGGATCTCCAGCATGAAGAAGATGACGAGAGAGACGAGAAGCAGCGTCAGGAGCGAGAGCAGGATCCGTTCGATGACCAGGCGCAGGATCTGCATGTCCCTCGATCGGACCCCTCGCGAAGAACGCGCCCCGGGAGGAAGCCTCCTCCCGGGGCGGATCGTCTCAGCGCCAGCGGCCTATTGGCAGCTGATGTTCTCGAAGTTCAGGTTGAAGTTCTGGGCCCGCGGGACATAGCCGCTGCAGCCCTTGCGCTCCGCCAGAACCTGGTGGACGAACATCGGCAGGATGAGCCCGCCCTCATCGGCCAGCATCTGGCCGGCCTGCTGGTAGAGCTTCGTGCGCTCCGCCGGATCGACCGTGGTATTGGCCTTCAGCAGCAGGGCGTCGTAGTCCGGCCGCTTCCAATGGGTCTCCGGCCATTTCGAGCTCTCGACATAGGCGACCGCGAGGCCCTCTCCCGGAGGACGCATGGACCAGGCGGAGGTCAGGATCGGCTTCTTCAGCCAGACATCGTCCCAGAAGCTGTCCGCAGGGGTCACGATGACGTTGATATCGAAGCCGGCGGCCTTCTCCTGCTCGGCGAAGACCTGGGCCATGCGGACCATGCCGGGGACGCCTTCGGCCGTGTAGAGGTCGAATTTGAGCCCGTCGGGATAGCCAGCGTCGGCCAGGAGTTGCTTGGCCTTGGCTACATCCTGCTTCGGCGCCGCGGGCGTGTAGGAGGCCGGGTTGCCGACGGGAACCGGGCTGTCGGCGCCCGTCTCGCCATAGCCCAGCAGGACGGTATCGACCATCGCCTGGCGGTCGACGCCGGCCTTCAAGGCTTCGCGCACCTTCGGATTGTCGAAGGGCTTGGTGTCGACCCACATAGAGACGGTCATGGAGTTGGAGGCGGCAGTCTGCAGGAGCTGGACGTTCGGATCGTCCTTGAGGGCGCCGATCACCGAGGGATCGACATTGAGGACCAGATCCACCTGCCCCGACTTGATGGCGCTGACCGCGGCGACGGCCTCCTGCGCCACGGTGATGCGCAGGCATTCGGCCTTGGGCTTGCCCTCCTCCCAATAGCCCGGGAACTTCTTCAGGATGCGCACCGGCGCGTTGGGGGTGAACTGCTCCTGCATGAAGGGACCGGTGCCGTCCTCGTGCAGCCGCAGCGCCTCATGGGTCGCCCCGTTCGGCACGATATTGGTGAACTTGTTGGTGATCAGCACGGGCAGCTCGACCACCGGCTTCTTGGTGGTGAAGGTGATCGTGTAGTCATCGGGCGCCTTGATGCCGTCCGAGTCGAGGAACTCCAGCACCGCCCGGGCGCCGCTGCCGAGCGCGGGATCGAGCAGGCGCTTGAAGGTATAGACCGCATCGGCCGAGGTGAAATCCTTGCCGCTGTGGAACTTCACGCCCTTGCGCAGATGGAAGGTCCAAGTGAGCCCGTCCGGCGAGACCGCCCAGTCGGTGGCGAGCTCGGGCAGCACCTTGAAATTGTCGTCGACATCGACCAGCCGGTTGTAGACGGCGAAGGTGTGATAGGCGTCGTCGCCGGAATGCATGTCGGCGGGATCCATCGACTGCTTCTCGCCGCTCCACTCATAGCCCAGGATCTTCACGCAATTGTCGCCCGCGGCGGCGAAGACCGGCGACGCGGCGAGCACGCCGGCGCCGGCGAGCGCGATCGCCGAAACCCAACTCGAGATTTTCATTGGCTCTCCTCCCCATATTGACCATGCGCGGGTTCCCGCCGCAGGCCCGACAAATTTCCGAAATGCCGGACAGCCGTTCGGATTTTTAGAACAAAAGACTACGCGTGTCGGTTGGAGCGAGTCAAGAAATCGGCACTGCAAAAGTATGACTTATTGGCGGTGATCCGCCGCTCAGGCGTGGCCCAGCCGGCGCGAGAGCCGCTGCGCGGCCGCCGAGACGGCGGCGATCAGCCGGGTGCGGTTGGCGCGGCCGAGCCGCTGCTCCGGCGCCACCACGCTGATGGCGGCGACGCAATGGCCCGCAGCGTCGATGATGTGGGCGGCAACGCACCCGGCATGGGCGTTGGCTTCGTTGATCTCGATGCCATAGCCCTGCCGGCGGAAGCGGCGGATCTGGCCGATGAGCCGAGGGATGTCCGTCACCGCCTGGCCGGTCGGGGAGGGCCGGATCGAACGCTGCAGCAGCTCGCTGAGCAGCGCATCGCCGAGATCGGAGACGAGGAGCCGGCCCGCGGCGGCCCAATTCACCGGCACGCGCGAGCCGATGCGGCTGATGATTCGGATCGACTGGCTGCCCTCCTCCTTCACCAGGACCAGCATCATGTCGTTCTCCAGCACCGAGAGCTGGACCGTCTCGCCCACCTGGTCGCGCAGCTCCTCGACGATCTGGCCGCCATCCTTCAGGAGATCGATCTTGCTGCGATAGGCCATGCCGAGCTCGAACAGCTTGCGGCCGAGGAAGAAGCGGCCGCCCTTGCCGGAGCGCTCGAGATAGCCGCCTTCGCCCAGGCTGCGGACGAGCTCATAGGCGGTGGATTTCGGGATCCCGAGCTCGGCCACGATGTCGGCGACGCTGAGCGCATCGCCCCGGGCCAGCATCAGCTCCAGGATGTCGAGGGCCCGGCGGACGCCGCGCGAGCCGCCGGCATCCTCCCTCGCCTCCTTCGCCGCCGCCTGCGAAGCCATGATCCGCTCCTCAGCGATCGATGCGCCAGCGCTCGACCAGCTCTTCGTTCAGCTCGATGCCGAGGCCCGGCGCCGTCGGCAGCTCCATATAGCCGTCTTTGATGACCGGCTCCGGCGAGACGAGTTCGCGCCGGAGCGGGCTGTCGAAGACCTTGGGCGAGACATATTCGAACAGGGGGGCGGCCGGACAGGCCGCCTGGAAGTGGCGGCCGGCCGCCGAGGTGATGCCGGTCTTCCAGCCATGGGGAATGACCTCGGCGCCATGGAGCTCGCAGAGCTCGGCGATGCGCCGGATCTCCGTCAGCCCGCCGCCGCGCCCGATATTGGGCTGGACGACGGAAACCCCGCCGCGCTCCAGCCATTCGCGAATCTCGAAGCGGGTGGCCGCGGCCTCGGCGCCGCAGATCCGGATCGCGCTCTGGGCGGCGAGCTTGGCATGGCCGGCGAGATCGTCATGCTGAAGCGTCGCCTCGGCGAAGTAGATATCGCAGTCGGCGATGCGGTCGAGCACCCATTTGGCGTCGTGCCAGCTCGTCCAGCGATAGCCGAAGTCGAGCGCCATGAGGATGCCCTCCCCCAGCATCCGCCGCCCCTCCTTGATGAGCCCGACCAGCTCGGCATCGCTCACCAGATCGTAGAACAGCACCTCCATTTTGACGGCGCGGAAGCCCGTGGCGAGCGCGGCCTCGAACTGGCGCCCGATCTCGGCCATGAGTGCGGCGACGGGCCGGCCCTGGGCGAGGCCGGGATAGATGGTGCAATAGGGCCGGAGCCGCTCGCGCCGGGCGCCGCCCAAAAGCTTATAGGCCGGCAGGCCCAGAGCCTTTCCGGCGAGGTCGTAGAGCGCGATGTCGATGGCGGAAAGCGCGTGGATGCCGAGCCCGCGCCGGCCCGGCCAGAAGGTGCCCTCATAGAGCTTCTGCCACAGGGCCGCGGTTTCGACCGGATCGGCGCCCAGCAGGATCTCGCCGGCATTGCGGCTCCAGAGATGGGCGGTCGGCATCTCGAGGAAGGATTTCACCACCGCCGGCGGGGCATCGGTCTCCCCGATGCCCGTGCGGCCCGCCTCGTCGGTCAGGCGGACGATCACGGTGTCGACCGTGCCGTCGAGATCGTTATGCGCCTGATCGGGCGCGGCGACCGGGATCACCTCGACGGCGGCGATCTTCGACATGACTTCCCCTAGGCTTTCCTGTTTCCAGAATTCCGGAGGAGACTACGCATTTCCGGAAATGCCGGGCAAGAGGCCGGGCGGCGCGGCGCCGAACCGCCAACTTCTTTTGCCAGGAGCGCGCCGGGATGCTTCTATATCCGCCGCGAACGAACCCCTTGGCATCGGAGGCAGGTATGACGGTCCATGGCATGAACCACTTCACCATCCTCGCCAAGGATCTCGAGGCGACGCGGAAGTTCTATACGGAGTTCCTCGGCCTCAAGGAAGGCTACCGCCCGCCCTTCAACTTCCCCGGCATCTGGTTCTATGCCGGGAAGCACCCGATCCTGCATGTGATCGGGCGCAATGCGCTGCCCCCCAAGGGCGGGGTCTTCGACCATATGGCCTATAGCGCCAAGGGACTGGCCGGCACGGTGGCGAAGCTCAAGGCCAAGGGCATCGAGCATGAGGTCGTGCACCAGGTGGGATCGAAGGTCTGGCAGGTCTTCTTCCACGACCCCAACGGCGCCAAGATCGAGCTCGACTTCGCACCCGACGAGGCACCGCCGCCGGGCTTCAAGGAGAGCTGACCGGAGGTTTCCGTCATGTCAGAGAGCTGCAGGCATCTCGCCGAGATCAAGACGGTCACGCCCAGCGCCCTCGGCTGCGAGGAGTGCCTGAAGATGGGCGATAAGTGGGTGCATCTCCGGATCTGCCGGAGCTGCGGCCATGTCGGCTGCTGCGACGATTCGAAGAACAGGCATGCGACCAGGCATTTCCACGCCACCCGCCATCCGATTATCGAGGGCTATGATCCGCCCGAAGGCTGGGGCTGGTGTTATGTCGACGAAGTGATGTTTGATCTGGCGGGCCATGTCACGCCCCAGCTGGGGCCGATCCCGCGATATTATTGACCAAGGATTGAAGAGGGCGCCATGCACGAGACTATCC
>DATBBO010000384.1:0-3622 GCA_036270995.1 Dongiaceae bacterium
ATCTCGATCGGGATGGCCAGATCCGCCGGCGTTGCCCGCGGCAGATCCGGGGCGCGGTCGTGATAGTGGCAGCGGCTGCGATGGTTGTCGGCGAGCTCGATCAGCGGCGGCTCGACCTTGCGGCAATGGTCGTCCGCCAGCGCGCAGCGCTCGGCGAAGACGCAGCCCGCGATGGCCGCTCCGGGCGCCGGCAGGAAGCCCGGGATCGTGTCCAGACGGCCATGATCCTTGCGCCGGCCGCGCCGCGGCAGGCAGCGCAGCAGGCCCACGGTGTAAGGATGGCGCGGCGAATTGAAGACCTCGCTCGTCGTCCCCTCCTCCACCAGCCTTCCGGCATAGAGCACGCCGACGCGATCGCACATGCGGGCGATGACGCCGAGATTGTGGCTGATGAAGAGGATCGAGGTGGAATATTCGCCGCGCAGCCTGGCGATCAGGTCGAGGACCTCCGCCTCCACCGTGGCGTCGAGGCCGGTGGTCGGCTCGTCCAGGATCAGAAGCGTCGGATTGATGGCGATCGCCATGGCGATGGCAACCCGCTGCTGCATGCCGCCGGAGAGCTGATGCGGATAGCGCTCCATCACCGGGCCGGGATCGGCGATCTGGACGCGGCCCAGAATGGCCGCCGCCTGTCGGAAGGCATCAGCCTGCCCCAAACCCCGGAGGCGGAAGACCTCAGCGACCTGGCGGCCGATGCGGATCGAGGGATTGAGCGCGCGGCCGGGGTCCTGATAGACCATGGAAACCGTGTTGGCCCGGAGCTCGCGCAGCTCCCCCTCGCGCAGCGAAAGCAGGTCGCGGCCGTCGACGGTGATGCTGCCGCTCGCGACCTTGCCGTTGCGCGGCAGATAGCGGACGGCGGCGAGTGCGGCGGTCGATTTGCCGCAGCCCGATTCCCCCACCAGGCCATAAGCTTCGCCCCGCCCGATGGTGAGGCTGAGCCCGCGGAGCACCCGGCGGTCGCGCCCGCGCACCCGATAGGCGACGTCGAGATCGCTGAGCACAAGGGCGGCGGTCGATCCGGTCGATGCCGGAGCGGCGACGGGCCGGCTCATGTCTCGAGCGCTCCCTGGATGCCGTCCGCCAGCATGTTGACCCCGACCACGAGGGAGGCGATGGCGAGCGCGTCGAACAGCACGGTCCACCAATAGCCGCCGGCGATATAGGAATAGCCGTCGGCGATGGCGAGGCCCCAATCGGCCGAGGGCGGCTGAATGCCGAAGCCGATAAAGCTGAGCGTCGCCACGGCGAAGATCGCGTAGCCCAGACGCACCGTGGACTCCACCAGGATCGGCGGCATAACATTGGGCAGAATCTCGACAAACATGATGTGCAGCGCGCTCTCGCCGCGCAGCTGCGCCGCCGCGACATAGTCGAGCTCGCGCTCCGACAGAACCGCGGCGCGCACGGTGCGGGCGATGATGGGGGCGAAGACCACACCGATCACCACCACCACCGTGGTGTTGGAGGTGCCGAGCGCGACCAGGGCCAGCAGCGCGATGATGACCAGCGGCAGGGCCAGGAAGGCATCGACGACGCGCCCGATGGCATCGTCGATGAAGCCGCGGAAATAGCCGGTCACCAGGCCCAGCGCCGTGCCGAGGATGGTGCCGAGGATCGTCGCCAGCGGCGCGATGGAGAGGATGTCGCGGGAGCCGACGATGACCCGCGAGAAAATGTCGCGGCCCAGGCTGTCGGTGCCGAACCAGTGATCGGCCGAGGGCCCGTCGAGGGAATTCAGCAGATCGTCGGCATAGGGATCCTGGGGCGCCAGCTGGTTGCCGAACAGCGCGCAAATGATCCAGAAGCCGACGATGATGATGCCGGCCATGAAGGTGCCGGAGCGCAGCAGGACGCGAATGCGCTCCTTGCGCGGACTGGAAGCGCTCCGGGCACCAGGGGCTTCCTCGGTGGCGGCACTCATTCGCCCGCTCCGAAGCGGATGCGCGGATTAAGGAGCGAATAGGCCGTATCCGCCGCAAGGGTCGCGATGGTGTAGATGATGCCGATGGTGAGGATGCCGGCCTCCAGCATCGGGAAATCCTTGCCGCGGGCGGCGGTGAAGATGAGGCTGCCGATCCCCTGATAGTGGAACAGCACCTCCACCACCACCAGGCCGCCGATGAGATAGCCCACCTGCGTCGCGATCACCGTGATGGTGGGCAGTAGCGCATTGCGCAGCACATGGCGCCAGATGACGGTCCGCCGCGGCAGGCCTTTCAGCACCGCCGTGCGCGTGTAGTCGGCATCCAGCGCCTCCACAGTGCCGGCCCGCGCCATGCGGGCGATATAGCCGAACAGCACCAGGATGAGCGGCATCGAGGGCAAAAGGAGATAATAGATCTGGGTCAGCGGGCCCGAGCCCTCGGGCCAGCTCGCGGTGATCGGCAGCCAGTCGAGCCAGATCCCGAGGATCAGGATCAGCACGATGCCCGAGACGAATTCCGGCACCACCGTGGCGGAGAGCCCCACGATGCTGATGATCCGGTCGAGGGGCCGGCCGACATGGAGGGCGGCGACGACGCCGCCCAGGATGCCCAGCGGCACGACGAGGGCGAAGGCGACGGCGCCCAGCAGGGCGGAATTGGCCAGCGCCGTGCCCATGAGCGGGGCGACCGGGACCCTGAGCGTGAAGGACATGCCCATATCGCCGGTCACGAAATGGCTGATCCAGTCCCAGTACTGGACGAGGAGCGGCCGGTCGACGCCGAGCTGATGGTTCAGGTTCGCAACCGCCCGGGCATCGGCGAGCGGTCCGAGGATCGCGCGCCCGACATCGCCGGGCAGGAGCTGCCCACCGGCAAAGACGATCACGCTCAGCAGCCAGAGCGTGATCAGCGAGAGCATCAAGCGTTTCGCCAGAACCCCGACTAACGCCACCGCGGCCCCTCCCCGCGGCCCTGCGGCGCCCGGCGCGCCGCAGGCATCTCTACGAGATGATCAGGTAAGCGAGGCACGGGCCAGGAAGAGCTGGGCCATCGCGGTCGCCTGAGCGCCGGCGACCTTCTTCGACGTCGCGGTCAGGAAGTCGTAGAAGTAGCTCATGATGACCGGCGATTCGTCGAGCAGGAGCCGCTGGATGTCGCCCGCGATCTTGCGCTGCGTCTGGAGGTCGACGGCGGCGATGTATTTGGCGACCAGCGCATCGTAGTCCTTGTTCTTGAAATGCGCCGCGTTCCAGGTTCCGTCGCTCTTGAAGGGTGCGCTCAGCACCACATTGGGAACGCCACGGTGGCCGTAGTCGGTGATGCCCATGATCGAGTCGAGCCAGTCGGACTGCCCGAAGACGGCCTTGCCGTAATAGGCGTCCTGACTCTCGACATTGAGCTCCATATCGATGCCGATCGCCTTGACCGCGTTCTGGAGGACGACGGCGTATTCCGGGATCTCCAGATATTTCTCCGTCGTCAGCTTGACCTTGAAGCCGTTGGGGAATCCGGCGGCGGCCATGAGCTGCTTGGCGGTGGCGATGTCGCGGTGGCGCTGCGGCACTGTCTTGTCGGTCGAGGGGAAGACCGGCGCAAAGGGGCTGTCATTGCCGAGATCGGTGCGGCCGCGGAACAGGCCCTTGGCGAGCTTGACCCGGTCGAGGGTCAGCGCGACCGCCCGGCGGACCCGCTTG
>DATBBO010000385.1:0-3423 GCA_036270995.1 Dongiaceae bacterium
GTATGAAGCCGGCCGCGCCGAGCGCTCCCGTCTCGCGCCAGGAGCTCGAAGATGCGGCTCATGGCGCTCGCTCCAGCAGCGAGGCATCGCCATAGGAGAAGAAGCGGTACTCCGCGGCGACCGCATGGGAGTAAGCCGCCTTCATCTGCGGCAAGCCGGCGAAGGCCGCCACCAGCATGAAGAGCGTCGACTTCGGCAGATGGAAATTGGTCAGCAACAGGTCGACGGCGCGGAAGCGATAGCCGGGCGTGATGAAGATCTCGGTCTCTCCGGCAAAGGGCCGCAGGGCGCCATCCTCGCCCGCGGCCGATTCCAGCAGCCGGAGCGAGGTCGTGCCGATGGCGAGGATCCGGCGCTGCTCGGCCCGGGCCCGGTTGACCGCCGCGGCTGCCGCGGGCGGGATCTCGCCATATTCGGCATGCATGCGGTGCTCCTCGATGCGCTCCGTCTTCACCGGAAGGAAGGTGCCCGCGCCCACATGGAGGGTAAGGGTGGCCCGCTCGATACCACGGGCGTCCAGCCGCGCCAGCAGCTCGGGCGTGAAGTGGAGGCCGGCGGTGGGGGCCGCGACCGCCCCCTCGGGCCCGGCGTAGACGGTCTGGTAGTCCTCTCGATCCCGCGCTTCGAGGGGACGGAGCTTGCGGATATAGGGCGGCAGAGGCGGGGCGCCGAACCGGCCGAGTGCTGCCATGAGAGCCGGACCGCCGCGGTCAAATTCCAGCAGCATGTCGCCCTCCGGAGCCTTGGCGATCACTTCGGCCGCGAAATCCGCCCCGAAGGAGACGCGGTCGCCCACCGCCAGCTTCCGCCCGGGCTTGGCGAAGGCCTGCCAGCGGCTCTGGGCCACAGGCTTGTGCAGGGTCACTTCCACCTCGACCTCGCTTGCGCCGGCCCGAAGGCGGCGCCCGGCGAGCTGGGCCGGGATCACCTTCGTATCGTTGAAGACCATCAGATCGCCAGGGCGAAGGATCTCCGGCAGCTCGCGGACCAGGCGATCCTCCAGCAGGGACGGCCCTACCCGCAGCAGCCGGGCGGCGTCGCGCGGATGCGCCGGATGCAGGGCGATCAATCGCTCCGGCAGCGCGAAGTCGAAATCGGAGAGGCGCGGGCTCACGGGCTTCTGGTATCGCAGGAGCGAATGCCTATAGTGGCGCCGGCAAGCCGGCCTTTGGGAGTTCCTGACACATATGGTTCAGCACGAGTCCCGCTATTCGTCCTTCTTCGTTGCCGTCGCGGCGCTCTTCGTGACCTGCCTGGTGATCTCCAATGTGATCGCCGTCAAGCTGGTCATGGTCCGGGGGCTGGTTCTGCCGGCGGCCATCATCATCTTCCCGGTCAGCTACCTCTTAGCCGATGTGCTGACGGAAGTGTACGGCTACCGCGCCGCCCGACGGGTGATCTGGCTGGGGTTCTTCTGCAACCTCCTGGCGGTGGTCGCCATCTGGGTCGGCGGACTGCTGCCGGCAGCCCCTTTCTGGGATGGCACTGGCGCCTATGAGCGGATCCTGGGCGCCACACCCCGGATCCTCGCCGCCTCCTTCGCCGCCTATCTCGTGGGCGAATTCGCCAACACCATGATCATGTCGCACCTCAAGCTCGCCATGGCGGGGCGCCATCTCTGGGCCCGGGCGATCGCCTCGACCCTGATCGGGCAGGGGCTCGATTCGGCGATCTTCATCACCATCGCCTTCTGGGGCCTCATGCCCTTCCCGATCCTGCTCGGCGCCGTCGTGACCCAATGGCTGGTGAAATCCGCCTATGAGGCGCTCGCCACGCCGCTCACCTATGCCATGGTCGGCTTTCTCAAGCGCCGCGAGGGCATCGATACCTACGACCGCGGCATCAGCTTCAATCCCTTCGCTCTGGGCGACTAGATTCGGGGCAGTAAACTTTTTGAGAGTTCGCGTTCGTCCGGTCGGGTGCGCTGCGTAGCGTGGCGGCGTTGTTTCGGATCAATTCCCAAGCAAGGAGAGATCCACGCCATGCCCCGTTATGTGATCGAGCGCAATTTTCCAGACGGCCTCGGGCTGCAGCCCAACGCGCAAGGCGCCCAGATGGCGGCCACCGTCATTGCCAATAACGCCCAGCAGGGCGTGACCTGGGTCCATTCCTACGTCACCACGGACAAGAAGACCTACTGCATCTACGATGGGCCCTCGCCCGAGGCGGTCCGCAAGGTTGCCGAGCGCAACGGGCTTCCGCTGGAGCGCATCACCGAGGTGCGCGTGCTCGATCCGTATTTTCTCATGTAGGACCGCGGCGGGGCGCGAAAGCGTCCTTCCAGGATCTGCAATGCTGCCGGAATTCTCGGCCCCTCAGGAACCTCCGAAGGGGCCGGGGATCCGGTGGTCCTTCTTACGGCCCGGGAGAGCGATCGTGACGAACTTCTTCGAGCTGCTGCTGGCGGCCGGCAGCCGTCCGGCCGCCGTCATCGGCTGGCTGATCCGGCTGGCGCGGACCCCTGCGATCTCCAGGCGTGAGCGGCGGCGCCTCAGGGCGGCGCCCGTCTCGATTCTCAGCGACCATGTGCGCCGCGATCTCGGTTTGCCGCCAGTGGATTCCGGTGGTCTGCCGCTGTGATGAAACACAGCTTCGCCCAACCCCACACCCCTTGGCGGCCTGCCCGTCGAGGAGGCACGGGGATCAGTTAGGGCCTCGTCTCGTCGCGCGCATCCAACAGCCAATAAGGAAGCCCCTGGTGCGACAGCACCAGGGGCTCATGACACGGTCGACGATCGATCGGGGTCAGACGCTGTAATACATCTTGAACTCGATCGGGTGCGGCGTGTGCTCGTAGGCGTAGATCTCCTCCCACTTCAGCTCGAGGTAGGAATCGATCAGGTCGTCGGTGAACACGTCGCCCTTCTTCAGGAAGTCGCTGTCGGCCTGGAGCGCGTTTGCCGCCTCGCGCAGCGAGCCGCAGACCGTCGGCACGTTCTTCAGCTCCTCCGGCGGGAGATCGTAGAGGTTCTTGTCCATCGGGTCGCCCGGATGGACCTTGTTCTGGATGCCGTCGAGCCCGGCCATCAGCAAGGCCGAATAGGCGAGATAGGGATTGGCCGAGGGATCGGGGAAACGGACCTCGACGCGCTTGCCCTTCGGGCTCGCCACATAGGGGATGCGGCAGGAGGCCGAGCGATTGCGCGAGGAATAGGCGAGCAGCACCGGCGCCTCGAAGCCGGGGATCAAGCGCTTGTAGCTGTTGGTGGTCGGGTTGGTGAAGGCGTTCAGCGCCTTCGCATGCTTGATTACGCCGCCGATGTAGTAGAGGGCAGTCTCCGAAAGATCGGCATAGCCATTGCCGGCAAAGAGCGGCTGGCCGTTCTTCCACAGCGAATTGTGAACATGCATGCCCGAGCCGTTGTCGCCCTTGATCGGCTTCGGCATGAAGGTGGCACTCTTGCCGTAGCTATGGGCGACATT
>DATBBO010000386.1:0-10608 GCA_036270995.1 Dongiaceae bacterium
TCACCCGATCCCCGAGATCGATCTCGCCTTTCTCCTCGATCACGCGAGTCGGCAGGACGACGGGGCCCGTCCTCTCCGCGCCCAGGATATCCACCAGCCGCTGGCGATAGAAATCGCCGCGCAGCTCCAGCGCGTCCTTCAGCTTGGCATGGCCTATGAAGACGGGATCGTCGGGCGTGAAGGCTCCGGCGCCGAAGAAATGATCGGGATGGACATGCGTCAGCACCACGTAGCGGATCGGCTTGGCGGTCGTCGCCTTGATCGCCTGGCGCAGCCATTGTCCGTCCGCGAGACTCCCGCCACTCTCGGTGACGAGAACGCTGTCCCGTCCGACGATGAAGCCGATATTGGCGATGGCGTCGAGATTGGCGGCCGTCGCGTCCTCATCGACCCCGCGGCGCATGAAGACCCCTGGCGCGACCTCGACGATCC
Source organism: Dongiaceae bacterium (assembly GCA_036270995.1). Classification (GTDB taxonomy): domain Bacteria; phylum Pseudomonadota; class Alphaproteobacteria; order Dongiales; family Dongiaceae; genus DASXQK01. The sequence continues at coordinate 433 of DATBBO010000386.1, forward strand.
TGCCATCCATCGCGCCCGCGACCGCCGGCAGGCAGCAGAGGCAGGCGCCGCCGATCAGCGCATGGCGGCGCGACAGCGCGTAACGGCTCGGCCGGGTGGCAGGGTTCGGGACAGCCGTCGTCACTTCTCCTCCGCTGGCGCCGTGAGTTTGCGAAGATTTAATCCGGCCGGCGCTGTGGTCAAGCCAGCGCCTCCGGAGCCGGCCCCGACCCTTTCGGGCGAGCCCTTGACGCGCGGCCGAATAGACTCGCTGGCGATGCGGGCATAGAGTTTCGGGCCACTGCACCGATTGCTGCTGCCAGTAATGCCCGAAAAGCGCGCCAAGCGTCGACTCGCCGCCGTCCTGGCTGCCGATGTGGCCGGATACAACCGTCTGATGCAGCGCGACGAGGCGGGTACGCTCGCGGCGCTGAAGAGCCGTCGCGCCGAGATCCTCCAGCCGGTGATCGGCCAATTTCACGGCCGCATCGTCAAACTGATGGGCGATGGCGTCCTGGTCGAGTTCGCAAGCGCCGTGAATGCCGTCGCCTGCGCCGTCGAGCTGCAGAGCGCCATGGAAGCCGCCAATGCCGATGTCCCGCGGGATAAACGGATCGTGTTCCGGATCGGGATCAATCTCGGGGACATCATGGTCGAAGGGGGCGACCTCTTCGGCGACGGCGTCAATATCGCAGCCCGGCTCGAAGCCATGGCGGAGCCCGGCGCGGTCAACATATCGGGCAGCGTCCAGAGCCAGGTGAAGGGCAAGCTTCCCCTCCAGTTCGAGGATCTCGGCGAGCAGAACCTGAAGAACATCGCCGAGCCCGTCCGGGTCTATCGCGTGTCGGCCGGCAAGCGCGCTCTGCCCAAGGACGCGCCGCCGGAGCAGGAGCGGACATCGAGGCCGGCGATTGCCGTGCTGCCCTTTGCCAACTTCAATCCTGATCCCGAGCAGCAGTATCTGAGCGACGGCATCACCGAGGACATCATCACCGAGCTGGCGCGCCATCGCGACTTTCTCGTCATGGCCCGCAACACTTCGTTCCAGTATCGCGAGAAGACCGTCGACGTGAAGCGCGTCGGGCGCGAGCTCGGCGTCGAGTATCTGGTCGAGGGAAGCCTGCGCAAGGCGGGAAAGCGCCTGCGCATCACGGCCCAGCTGGTGGAAGTGGCGACGGGCGCACATCTCTGGGCCGAACGATATGACCGCGACGTCCAGGACGTGTTCACGATCCAGGACGACGTGACCCAGACGATCGCCGCCACGCTCGTCGGGCAGCTGGGGCGCCGGGTGGCCGAGCGGACAAGGCGAAAGCCGACCGAGAGCTGGGCGGCTTATGACTACTATCTTCAGGGCCGGGAATACGCCCTCTTCCGCTACGAGCCGGCCGCCGCGAAGCCGCTGCTCCAGCGTTCCCTCGAGCTCGACCCGACTTTCGCCAGCGCCCATGCGGTGCTGAGCTTCGTCCTCGTCCTGCTCTTCTTCGACGACCTGGCGGACGAGACCCTGAAGGCGGCGTTGACCGAAGCCCAGACCGCTTTGTCGCTGGACGAGAACGAGCCCTGGTCTCATCTGGCCATGGGATTTGCCTGCACCTTCCTCAGGCGATTCGAACTCGCCGGCATTCACCATGCGAAATCCGTGGCGCTCAATCCGAACGACGCGCAGGCCGCCTTCGTCCATGCGCATTGGCTGACGCGGGTCGGGCGGACGGAGGAGGCGCTACGCGAGTTCGACCGGGCGCTTCGCCTCGATCCCTTCATGCCCAACATCTACTGGGAAGGCCGGGCCATCGCCTTCATGCAGGCGCGGCGGCATCAGGAGGTGATCGAATCGACGAGCCGCATGAACAAGCTGGGGGCCGTTAACTACTGCTATCTGGCCGCCGCCTATGCCCATCTGGGCAAGCTGGAGCAGGCCCAAGCGCATGCCGCGGAAGCCCGGCGCCTTCTACCGACCTATACGGAGAGATGGGTCAGGCTGGGGGAGCCGTTCCAGAATCTCGCCGATACCGAGCATTTCATCGAGGGTTTGCGCAAAGCCGGCCTGCAGGAGTGATCCAACGGGACCGGTGACGCCGTTTTTTGACACAGTCTCGGGGCGGCACTGAGACGGCCTGCGCTCCCCTCGCTTCGCGCGCCAACCACCCGACCGGCGCCGTCTGCGCCGTCGGTGTCACGTCCTCCGCGGCTAGAGCGATCCGAAGACGGTGACATTGGGGCCGGGCTTCAGCTCCAGCGGTGCCAGACCCAGCTTTTGCTTGAAGTCCGCGAGGACCTTTATTTCCTCGTCGCTGAGCTTGATCCCATTGATCCTTTTCCGGGTCGCGTCGTCGAGGTGCTTGTCATCGAGCACACCCGCCTTCACGAGCCGTTCGACATTGCTCTTCTTCTTCTCGCTCATATTGTCCCCCTTAGGCTGACCGGAGGCATCTAAGCGCTTAGTTCCCCGTATTTCAAGGTTCGGGAAGCCGGTCCGGCGCATGCCACCGCAAAGGTCCTTCTCTTGCCGGACGCAGGCGATGCTTGCAGACTGCTACAGCCTTAAGGGGAATCTGAGAGGGTCATGTCACGCTCCCGAAGTCAGGCGCTCCGAACAAGGGTGTCGCTGACGGTCAACCTGCTCGGCGCGGCGACGAAGCGGCTCTTGGATCGTCCCGATCTGCCGCGCCTCATTCCCGCCTATCTTCTGCTCATTCATCAGATGATTCGCGCCAGCGTCCCCTTGATGGAGACGGCGCGCCGCGAAGCGATGCGGCGCGACGATGACCCGGTCTGCCGCGGGCTCGCGGACTACCTGGCCCGGCATATCGAGGAGGAAACGAATCACGACCTGTGGACCGCCGAGGATCTCGAATCGATCGGCTTCGAGAGGGCGCGGATATTCGGGGTCCACCCGCCGGCGAGCGTAGCCTCGCTGGTGGGCGCCCAGTATTACTGGGTCCTCCATCATCACCCCATCGCGCTGCTCGGCTACATCGCCTTGCTGGAAGGCAATCCACCATCACCCCAATCGATCGACGATCTGCAGACCCGAACGGGACTGCCGGCTTCGGCATTCCGGACGATGCGGCTGCATGCGACGGCTGATCCGGGACACGCGGAAGCCCTTGACCGCTTCATCGACGATCTCCCGCTCGACGACGATCAGGAAAGCCTGATCGCCGTCAGTGCGGCGCATACGGGTGCCAGCTTCGCCTATTGTCTTTCCGACTTGCAGCCCTCAGAGACCGCGCGGGCGGGCTCATCTCGCAAGCAATCGCCCGGCGATCGGGCGGCGCGGCCCCGCCGGGCGAGCAAGAGGAAGATTGCTGCCGGACGATCGCGCGCATCGACAGCGCCCTAGAAGGCGTAGTTATATTCGGTCAGAACATGCTCGAACTCGACGTTCAGCAGTTCGATGCTCTTACGGTTGAGGTGCTTGCGGAAATTCCCCGGCTTGACCTGGCGGATATACTCTGACGGCCGCTCCACCTCCGGCCAGATGTCGTTCTCCTGAGCGATGCGCGTCACCGTCGCCGAGTCCAGCGAGAAGCCCATATAGCTCAGCATGTCCTCGAGCCAGGCTTTCTTGTCGAAGATGACATCCTCATAGCGATAGAGCCGAAGCTCGGTCGAAAGGATCGGCCGATAGGTCCAGAACTCTTCGGTGAAAACCTTCGCGATCGTGCGGCAGAACTGGTCGATGCTCGTGTTTTGCGCCTTCTTGCGCATGCCGACCAGGAATCTCTCGACCACGCCCATGGGCGGCAGGCCATGGCTCTGGGCCATGGAGAAATAGTAGGACACCACGATGTCCCGTGGGTCGCGGATGAGAAGGAGCTTCTTGTTCCGCGCTATGTCGAATTGGTAGAGATAGTCCGGGAATCCGTGAAATCTGCGGTAGCAGTATCCGCGCGGGAAGATCAGCTCTTCCGTGTTCAGGATCTCATTCGGGAGGCCGGCGCGGAAGGCGACGGTGGGCAGCGCCATCTGCGGAACGCCCGCCGCGGTGAGCGCCTGCTTCAGCATGCGGTCCATGAGCGTGCTGCCGCTCTTGTGCATGGCGAAGACGAAGATGGAGGGGAAGTCTCCCGGCTCCTCCAGGTCGAACGCAGCATTTCCGGCCGGCGTCCTGATGACGGCTTGCCGCATCTGGTTGGCTGTCCCCTCGGCTATCCTGCAACCGTAACGGTCGAGTGTCTTTTAGCATGGATGCCGTAGGCTGCGCGATCTTTGATCGAGCCGTGCTCAACCATGCCCGCCATGGTCGAGCACACCTAACGCGTGGAAGTGACTTCAGAATTCAGCCGGAGGCGGCCGCGACCGCGGCGGCGGGCGGAAAGGCGAGGGGTGCCCCTATAGCGTTTCCGCAAGAGGCGGAAACGCTATAAGGGCTCGCTGATGCTTACGCTCAAGCGCCGCGCGGGCTCCATGCTCTAGGGCTGCGGCTGGGCGCCGTGTGCCGGCGCGCTCTCGCCTTTGGTCAGCCATCGCAAGATCAGGAGGCGCACGCGCGGCGGCACCCCTTCGGGAAAGCGCCGTGCGGTTGCCTGCTCCGCGGTCTCCTGCTCCGCGTCGTACCATAGAATGACGGTGCGCTCTGCGGGACGGTGCTTGCGCCGCAGCGTCGCGAGGCGCTTATTCCGGGTCGCGTTCATGGCTCCCCTCGTCCTGTGCCAGGTCCGCCTCCAGGGCCTGGAGGCGCTGCTCCAGATCGATGGTTTCCAGCGCCTTGCGCCGGGCTTCCATCATGCCGATCAGCGCCGCCGCCTCGTCGAGGAAGAGCTGCCCGCTCGCCGCTTCCTGCAGGACCGATCCGATCGCCTTGCCCAGATCCTCGATCCGGTCGATCGGCGGCAGGTCGAAGATCACGCGCCGCGACCGGCGCTGCGGGAGGATGCGCTCGAGGCAGAGCTTGAGGGCCGCCATGTCGCCCTCGAGCGCGAGTTCGATCGCTCTGCGGGTCAGGGCCTCGCCCTCGCCTTCGAGCAGGAGCTCGGCCATGAGGGTGGTGTGGTTGCGGGCGCCCGCCGGGCGGCCCGCGGGGTTGCCCGACTGGCCCTTCGGGAAGGGGCGGCCCCCGGGGGCCCTACGCTGTTTCTGCAGCGGATTTACAGCCACGGTCGTCTCCTTTTCTGGGATGTGAAGGCAGGTGAGCGGGTGGCGGTGCGAGCGCGCGCAAGATGTCCTGCGGCCTGGTCGCCGTGCCATTCCTAATCTCCGATGTCGAGAGGGATGATCCCGGTGCCATCGGGTCCGGGCGCCCGTCACAGGCGGGCCATCGGCCGAGCTTGCCGGTCTGCCCGCGATGCTAGATTTTTACTCTATACGCTTGGAGCATATATGTCAATGCATAAAGCGGTTATCCGCGTAGAGGTGGATGCCTTCGCCGCCCTACAGCCCTACTTCATCAGCGGTCTGCGCCATGCCTCCAGCTGGCTCACCATGGCCTCGACGCGCGCGAACTGTTCCCGTACGTCTAGGACGGCGTGGTCGCTTTCCCGGGCGGCCAGTTCCATCTTGCGGACCGCCTCAAGGATGTCCTTTTTCTCCAGCATGAGAGCACCGATCCGTTGCACTGTAGGAACGTCTCCAAGCTTGGTCGCGTTCCGCAGCGCTGCGCGACTGGCGCCGGTTTCGCGCGTGTTCCTCGGCTCCGCGCCGGCGCGATCCGCCGGCTGCTGAGCGCCTCGGCGACATGCAGCCGGCGCTGGCCGGCGCTGGCCCTACAACGCCACTCTTCTCAGCCGGAGCGCGTTGCCGATCACCGACACCGAGCTCAGCGACATGGCGGCGCTGGCGATCATCGGGTTCAGCAGCAGGCCCGTCCAGGGATAGAGCACGCCGGCCGCGATCGGCACGGCGAGCGCGTTGAAGACGAAGGCGAAGAACAGGTTCTGGCGGATGTTGGACATGGTCGCCCGGCTGAGCCGGCGTGCTCGGACGATGCCCTGAAGGTCCCCTTTCACCAGGGTGATCGCCGCGCTCTCCACAGCCACATCGGCGCCGGTCCCCATGGCGATGCCGACCTCGGCCTGTGCCAGCGCCGGCGCGTCATTGACGCCGTCACCGGCCATGGCGACGAAGCGGCCGTCGGCCTGAAGCTTCTTGATCGCGGCCGCCTTCTGATCCGGCAGCACCTCGGCATCCACCTCCGCGATGCCCAGGCGCCGGGCCACGGCGAGCGCCGTGGTCCGGCTGTCGCCGGTCAGCATGACGATGCGCAGGCCCTCGGCCTTGAGGGCGGCGATCGCGCCGATGGCGCTTTCCTTGACCGGATCGGCCACGGCGACGATCCCGGCCGCCTGCCCGTCGAGGGCGACCAGCATGACTGTCTGGCCTTCCTTGCGCCGCGCCTCGGCGCGGGCCGGCAGGCCCGCGGGATCGATGCCCAGCGTCTCGAAGAGCGACCGGTTGCCCACGGCGACGCGCTTGCCCTCGACGAGGCCCTGGATCCCCTTGCCCGTCTGCGACTGGAAACCGGAGGCCGAGGCCAAGGACAGCCGCCGCTCCTCCGCGCCCTTGGCGATGGCGGCCGCCAGCGGGTGCTCGCTGCCGCGCTCGAGCCCGGCCACGAGGCGGAGCAGCTCCTCCTCCACCCTTGCGCCCAGGGTCTCGATCCCCGCGAGCCGCGGCTTGCCCTCAGTCAGCGTCCCGGTCTTGTCGACGACCAGGGTGTCGACCTTCTCCATGAGCTCCAGCGCCTCGGCGTTCTTTACCAGCACCCCGGCCTGGGCGCCGCGGCCGGTGCCCACCATGATGGACATGGGGGTCGCGAGGCCCAGCGCGCAGGGGCAGGCGATGATCAGCACCGCCACCGCATTGACGAGGGCGAAGCCCATGGCGGGCGCCGGGCCATAGACCGACCAGACTCCGAAAGCGGCGACCGCCACCAGGACCACCCCGGGAACGAACCAGGCGGAGACCTGGTCCGCAAGGCGCTGGATTGGCGCCCGCGAGCGCTGGGCCTCGGCGACCATGGCGACGATCCGCGCCAGCATGGTATCGGCGCCAACGCGCTCGGCTCGCATGATCAGGCTTCCGGTCCCGTTGACTGTCCCACCGGTCACCTTGGCACCAGCCGATTTCTCCGCCGGCACGGGCTCGCCAGTGATCATGGATTCGTCGACCGCGCTTGTCCCCTCCAGCACGATGCCGTCCACCGGGACCTTCTCGCCCGGGCGCACCCGCAGCCGGTCCCCGGGCATCACCTGCTCCAGGGGAACATCTTCCTCGGTCCCGTCCTCCCGCAGCCGCCGCGCCGTCTTGGGCGCCAGATCCAGCAGTGCGCGGATGGCGCTGCTGGTCTGGGAGCGGGCGCGAAGCTCCAGCACCTGGCCGAGCAGGACCAGGGTCGTGATCACCGCTGCCGCCTCGAAATAGACCGGCACCGTCCCCTGCATCCCGCGGAAGGACGCCGGGAAGATTCCGGGCAGCAGCAGGGCGACGAGGCTGTAGGCATAGGCGATGCCGGTGCCCAGCGCGATCAGGGTGAACATGTTGAGGCTGCGGTTCACGACCGACTGCCAGCCGCGCAGGAAGAAGGGCCAGCCGCCCCAGAGCACGACCGGCGTCGCCAGCACGGCCTGCAGCCAGAGGAAGCCCGCCGGCGACAGGACCCGGGAGATCGGGGCGCCGAGGAGTTCGTCGGCCATGACGAGGAGCAGGAGCGGAAGGGACAACGCCACGCCGGCCCAGAAGCGCCGTGTCATCGCGATGAGCTCCGGATTCTCCGGCTCCTCGGCCGTGGGCGTCAGCGGCTCCAGCGCCATGCCGCAGATGGGGCAGCTTCCCGGCCCGTCCCGCAGGACCTGCGGATGCATGGGGCAGGTCCAGAGCTGGCGGCCGCTTGAAGACCCATCCGGCGATACCGCGGCCGTCCCGGATTGCACAACCACTCCATCGCCGTCCGGACGGGACTTGTGCTCATGAACAGTCATGGTCCGTCCTTCGATAATGCCGTTTCGCTTCTAAATTGGTACTCTGAGAACCGATGGCCATGACGTGCAGAGCGCTGACGATCGCCGCGCTCCTCTCGGCTGCCGCATATGCCCATGCGGGAACGCCGGACTCCGGAAGCTCGCACTTCGTGAATTCGGCCGACCATGTGCATATCGCCGCCATCGCCCATGTCGGCAGCGATGGCCGCAAGTTCGTCGTCACGGTCGTCATCGATCCCGAATTCCACATCAACGCCAATCCCGCCTCGCTGGACTATCTCATTCCGACCATGCTGAACGTCACCAATGAGACGCCGCTGCGCGTCATCTATCCGCACCCAGTCAGCTTCACGCCGAAATTTGCCGGGCATTCGATCGATGTCTACCAAGGCCGGATCGAGATCATCGTCGAGCTTCCCGCCAGCGGCGTAACCCGCCTCTACGGCACGCTTACGGCGCAAGCCTGCACAGACAGAATCTGCCTGCCGCCCGCAGACCTGCTCCTGCCCGCGAAATGACGGAGGTTGCGCGGGCTCAATTCGGCTTTCGTGCCGCGGCAACCGCCTGCTTCAGGGCGGCGAGATCGACCGCACCCGGTATGAGGACATCTCCGATGACGAAGCTCGGCGTGCCGTTGATGCCGAGCTTGTCCGATAGATCGTAGTTGCGCTTGATGATCTGGTCGATCTCCGGCGCGTTCATGTCGGCCTTCACCTTTGTGATGTCGAGGCCCGCGTCGGCGGCGGCCTTGAGAATGACGTCTTCGATGATGTCGCCTTTCATCGCGATCATCGCGTCATGAAACCTCTGGTATTTACCTTGCTTGAGCGCCGCGAATGCGACATGCGTGGCGAAGGTCGACTCCTTTCCCAGGATCGGGAATTCCTTGTAGACGATCCGTAACTTGGGATCGTCCTTCAGAATCGCTTCGACCGACGGCTCGACCAGCTTGCAGTAAGGGCAGCGATAGTCGAAGAACTCCACCAGCGCGACATCGCCCTTGGGGTTGCCGCCGACGGGGTCCGATGGATCGTCGAGAAGTGCCTTGCGATTGGCCAGGATGGCGGCGCGGCTCGCCTCCTCCTGCTTCTGCTTATCTTGCGCCTCGGCGGCCTTGAGCGCTTCGATCAGGACCTCCGGATGCTTGAGCAGATAGTCGTGAACCACCTGCTCGATCCGCCCCCGATCGTCCGGCGACATGGATTGGGCAGCCGCGGGCCTGGCCCAACCCAACAACGCCGCCATGGCGCAAAAGACGAGGACGCGCCTCATGTGGCACCTCCGCATCCGTCCGAAAGGTCCCAAAGTTCGGTGACCTGCGGCCCGTTGAAGCCGCGGTTGTGAATGAGATATTTCGCCAAGCCGCCATAGACCTTCCAGCGCCAGCATTGACAGCAGCACGGCCCCTTCTCTTCGGAATGGGCCATGGCATAGTCGTAGGCCTTCTGATCGCTTGGTGTCAGTGCGAGGTCGTAGTTCGACAGCGCCTGCTGTGCCAGCCCAGCCTCGATGTCGTAGGGGTCGGGGGGAATGGCGGCGATGTCCTTGTACTTCCTCAATCCCTCCAGCTGCTTGGCATAGTGCGCCAGATCCATCGGGCTGCAGCAGGATCCCTGCATCCGGTCCATGACCGACATGTGCGGGATGGCCTCCAGAAAAGCCCGCGAGCAATTGGAGTTGCCGTTCTTGCTGAGATACTCGAAATGCTTGGCAATGGCAGGATCCACCGGCTGGTCGGCCCATGCCGCGCCGCTCGCCCCCAAAGCCACGGCGACCATGATCAGTCCGGCCAAGACGATTCGGTGCATCGATATCGATTGGCTACCCACCAACCATCCCCTCTTTTCAATGAAGCCTCCTTCTCGTCGAGCCGTTCGGCGCCAGTTCCTCGCCGCAACTCTCGACCAGTTCCGCCAAGCGGCGCCTGAGATCGCGCAGCTCGGTGCTTCTCCTGTCCAAATCCTCGATATGCGCGAGGGCGATCGCCTTGACGGCGGCGCTGGGCCGGCCTCGGTCCTCCCACAAGGCGAGCAGCCTGCCGATCTGCTCGAGGGAGAAACCCAGATCGCGGGCTCGCTTGACGAAGCGAAGGCGATGGATGTCCTTGGTGTCATAGCTGCGATACCCGGCATCGGTCCGCGATGCATTCGAAAGCAGGCCGACGCTTTCGTAGTAGCGGATCATCTTGGCCGACACGCCGGACGCTCTCGCCGCCCTGCCGATGTTCATGCCGCCTGTCCTCGGTAGCCGCTGTCTTGATCAAGAGCATGGGGCA
>DATBBO010000387.1:0-8914 GCA_036270995.1 Dongiaceae bacterium
CTCCCAGAAGAAGCGGAAGTCCTCGGTGGTGAAGGGCGAGCCGTCGGACCACTTCATGCCCTTGCGCAGATGGAAGGTGAAGCTGCGCCCTTCCTCGACATCGACGCTCTCGAGAATATTCGGCACGAGATTGTAATGGGCATCATAGGTCAGGAGCTGGGTATAGCCGTAGGTCACGAGATAGCGCGTGTCCTTGACCGATGACATCAGCATGCCGAGTTCGCCGCCATACTGGCCGGGCACCTGTCCCGGCCAGTCGAAGGCGGCCACCATGGGGTCGGCGGGCAGGCGCTGGGCGACGGGGGGCAGCTTGCCCTTCTTGACCTGTTTCTCAAGGAAGGGTGGCTCCTGGTAGACCGGGAGCGCGGCCTGGGCGAGCCCGGCGCCGAGCGTCAGCAGCAGGACAGCGAGCGCGAAAACGCGTCTCATGCGGCGAGCAGCGCCTCTCCGGCGCGCACGAAATGCCCTTCGCCCAGGTCGATCAGCCCCGGGCGCTCGCCCTCGTTGATGGTGAAGGGCGCCGGCCAGGCCGACGGCTTCGAGGACTTGCCTTCCATCAGCTTGTCGAAGGACAGGCGGTAGTCGGGATTGGGCTCGGGCACGGCGGCCAGCAGGGCCTTTGTATAGGGGTGGATGGGTTTCTTGAACAGCACGCCGCAGGGCGCCACCTCGACGATGGTCCCGCCGCACATCACCATGATCCGGTCGGCGATGTAGTCCACCACCGCCAGATTGTGGGAGATGAAGAGATAGGTCAGGCCGAGCTTCGCCTGCAGATCCTTCAGCAGGTTCAGCACCTGGGCCTGGATCGACACGTCGAGGGCCGAGACGGGCTCGTCGCAGAGCAGGAGGTCGGGCTTGAGGGCAAGTGCGCGCGCGATGCCGATGCGCTGGCGTTGGCCGCCGGAGAAGCTGTGCGGATAGCGCTTCAGGAACTGCACGTTGAGGCCCACCAGCGCCATCAGCTCCTTCACCAGCTCCGCCCGCTCGGCGGATGTCCCGATGCCGTGGATCAGGAGCGGCTCGCTCAGGATGTCGAACACCGTCATGCGCGGGTTCAGCGAGCCGAAGGGGTCCTGGAAGATGAATTGGATGTGGCGGCGGAACTTGGTCAGCTCCTCGCCCTTGAGGTCGAGCACGTCGACGGACTTGCCGTGGTCGTTGAAGCGGATGGTGCCGGTGTCGGGTGTGAGCGCGCGCATGATCACCTTGGAAAGGGTGGTCTTGCCGCAACCGCTCTCGCCCACGAGCCCCAGGCATTCCCCGCGCTTGATCTCGAAGCTGACATCGTCCACCGCTAGGATCGTGCCGCTGGCGCCGCTCGATTTGCGCACCCGGAAGCGCTTGCTGATGCCCTCCACCTGCAGCAGCGGTCCGGCCGCATCCGCCCCGGCCGGCCAGGGCTCGCGCGCGGTGATCAGCCGGCCCGAGGGCGGCGGGATCTCGCGCAAGGGGGTGAGGCGCTCGTTGGGCTTCATATGGAAGCGCGGCACGGCGCGCAGCAGCGCCTCGAGATAGGGGTGGCTCGGATGGTGGAAGATGTCGTCCAGCGTGCCGCTCTCCATCACCTTGCCGTGATACATGACGATCACTTCCTCTGCCATGTTGGCGACGACGCCGAGGTCGTGGGTGATGATGAGGAGCGCCATGCCGAGCTCGGCCTGGAGATCCTTGATCAGCTTGAGGATCTGGGCCTGGATCGTGACATCCAGCGCCGTGGTGGGCTCGTCCGCAATGAGGAGCGCTGGCCGGCAGATGAGCGCCATGGCGATCATCGCCCGCTGGCGCAGACCCCCCGAGAGCTCGAAGGGATAGGTTGCAGGCGCCTTCTCCGGATGGGGGAAGCCCACTAGGCGCAGCATCTCGATGACCAGCTCGCGGCCGGTCGGCGCATCGACCTTGCGATGCAGATGCAGGGCCTCGCCGATCTGGTCGCCGATGGTGTGGATCGGCGAAAGCGAGGTCATGGGCTCCTGGAAGATGATGGAGATGCGTCCGCCGCGGATCGCACGCATCTCGTCGGCCTGCTGGGGCAGGGAGGCGATGTCGATGGTCTTTCCTTTGGCGGCCGGGTCGCTGAACAGGATCTTTCCGCCGCGGATCACCGCCGCCGGCGGCAGGATGCCCATGATCGCCTGGCTCACCACCGACTTGCCGGAGCCGGATTCGCCGACCAGGGCGACCGAGCCGCCCAGGGGCACGCGGAAGGAGATTCCCCGCACGGCGTCGACGCTGCCGCCGTGGATGTTGAAGGAGATCGCCAGATCCTCGACGGTCAGCAGGTTGGTCATCGGGCGGATTCCCCGACGCCGGCCGGCGGCAATGCCACCTCCATGGCATCGAAATTGCTGCGGGTCGTCTGATCGAGGGCGAGCCCCCGCCGGATCGCCGCATCCGCAGCCAGCCGCGCCAGGCTGTCGAAATCCTCGAGGTGGGAATCGATCGAGAGCGACCGGCCGCCCGATTTCAGACCGAGCGTCATCCAGCCATCCTTCCGGTTGCGCCGGGTCGAGTAGTACCGCAGCGTTAGCCCGTCCAACTCCTGCCACTTCACTTGGCGCACCGGGCCCCCCCTGACCGTCAGCCCCTCAGCGTCGGCCACAATGCGCATTCGCTGCCGGAAGGCCGTGCGTATGGTGAACAGCAGGAAGACCACCGTCAATCCGCCGCATATGACGACTATATAGAGAGCCGATGACGCGAGTGCGACAAGCCCGGCCGACATCAGAGCCCCGGCCCCGCCGAGCAGGTAGTCGGCCAGGATGCGGCTGCGGGGGTAGCGGTATTCCTTCATACTGACGCAAGGCCTGTTCCTTGGCCGAAGATATCCCCCGCGGAGCGCCAATGCACGGCCGGATGTCGGACGGTACGTTCGAGGAACTCCGCCGTGAAATCGAAGGCCGCATCGTCCATGGCCAGATGATGGGTCAGAAGCCCCGTGGGTTCGGCGGCATCGACGCGGCCCTCGCGCCGGGCGCGCAGATGATCGAGGACGCAATCGAGGACAGCCGGCACACCTCTGAATCGCCGGCTCTGCCAATCGATGATGTCCACATGGGTGTTCGCTTGAAGGACGTCCAATCGACCTGACCCTCCCGGCGCCAAGGGGACTGGCTGCCGCGGCCCGTAGGTCGAGAGCCCCTGGTAGCCCCAGTCCGGCAGGCGGCGGATGAGACGTGTGGTGATCCGGTTCCAGGGTGGCACCAGCACCGGCAGGGCCCGATCACCAAAGGCGGCGGCGAGGCGCTGCCAGCCGGCCCGGAGCTCCTCCAGCACCGTTCCGGCCGGCCGGGCTTGGCCCAGCTCCGCTTTCTTGTGCTCCGGCGGCTCGTGATTGCGATGGGCATAGCCGTGCTGCAGCACATCCACCCACCGGCCGGCGAGACAGGCCGGCAGGGCCGGGTCGAGATTGGCCGGGATGACCGCCAGCGCCAGGGGTTGCGGCCCCAAAGCGAGCAGGCGCTCGAGCGCGGCGGTGGGCGCCACGGCATCGTCGTCGCGCCACCAGAAGCTCGCCCGTCCGGGCGCCCAGAGCGCGAGCTCGGCGGCAAGTCGTGCCCAGGCCTCCCGCACCGGATCCCGGTTCATCCGATCATCCGGGCGATCTGGCGGGCGGTTTCGTCGGCGCCGTCGAGATCGACGCTGCCCGGCCCCGGCCGGGGCCGGGCCAGGGCCGCGTCGATGGCGGCGGCAAGTGGGACGGGCTCGGCCTCTGCAATGCCGAGCAGGCCGCGCTCGGCGAGCAGCCGGGCGCGCAGGCTCTGCTCGCTCTCGGCCCCCTCGGCAAAAGGGATGACCAGGGCGCGGGCGCCGGTCGCGAGAATATCCATGACCGTATTGTAGCCCGCCTGGGAGAGAGAAAGGCGGCTCCTGGCGAGAAGGGCGGGGAAGTCCGGGCGGAAGCGCTCGATAACGACTCCCGCCGGTGCGGCTGCCTCAAGATCGGCAAGCTCCCCCGCCGGCAGATTCGGGCCGGTGATCAGCCGCCAGGGGGCCGCGGCGGCGCGCGTGGCCGGCCGGGCGGCAAGCGCGGCCCTGAGCAACGGCCCGCCGACTGCCCCGCCCCCCGCGGAGACGAGGATCTCCTCGCTCTCGGCTGCGGCCGGCGGCACCGCCTCGGCCACATAGCCGGTATAGACCAGCCGGTCCGCAATCTCGCCCGCCGCCGGGAAGGTCGCATCCAGGCGGACCAGCCGCGGATCCCCATGGACCAGCACAAGGTCGACATAGGTCTGCACCAGGGCCACGGTTTCGGCGATGCGCTTGGGCCGGTTCTTGGCCACCAGGATGTCGCGCAGCGAGACCGCGATGGGCAGGCTTCGCGCCCGCGCGGTCTGCAGCAGCGGCACGAGCTCGAACGCGAATTGCCGACGCCCGAAGGGAAACATCTCGATCAGGACCAGATCGGGCCGGGCTTCCGCAAAAGCCTCGAGGAGTAGCCGCCTGCGCCGGTCGCGCCAGGCCTCGTCGATCGCCTGGCCATTCTCATCGAGGATGCCGGAGAAATGAACATCCGCGGAGATGGCGGCCGGGAGCTGGACCAGGCTCGCGCCGCCGATATCGAGCTCGCCGGCAGGCATACCGCCGGAGACGAAGCGAAGCTCGAGCCCGGCCGCCAGGATCGCGCGGGCGATGAGGGCGGCCCGGCGGAGATGGCCTATTCCAAGGAGATGCTGGACATAGAACAGGACGGTCGGCTTCACCCGAGAGGCTCCAGCGGCAGATTGTGGCGCAGCAGCACGGGCGTGCCGTCGCGAGCGACCTCATGAACGTGGAGCGCAAAATCCATGAGGGGCTCCGGCGGCTCACCCAGCATGGGCCAGCCGGTCGCGAGCGCATAAAGGGCACGGATGACGCCCTTATGGGTCACCGCGAGACAGTCCTTTTCCTCGCGGCCGATCTTGGCGAGGAGGGGGGCAAGCCGCGCTTGAACCTCTCGTGGCGTCTCCCCGCCCGGGGCGCGGAAATCGAGACCGCGGCCCTCGATCTCATCCATGGCGGGCCCGAGCCTTGCCCGCAGATCCCGAAGACGCTGACCCTCCCATTCGCCGAAGCTCATCTCCGTGAGGCACGGGTCCGCCGGCGCGTCTCCATGGCCCAGCAGAGCAGCAGTCTCCCGCGCGCGGACGAGCGGGCTGGTGAGCCAGGCGAAGCCCGCCACCTCCGGCGGCAGCCGCCAGCTCGCGACGGCCCGGCGTCCTTCCGGGGAAAGCGGCAGGTCGGACCGGCCCTGCAGCCGGTGCTCCGCGGTCCAGGCGGTTGGACCGTGGCGCAGGAGCGCAAGGCGCGTCATCGCCTCAGGCCCCCGCCGCTTCGGCGCAGGCTTCGCGCAGCGCGCGGTCCAGGATCGCCGCAGCCGCGGCGATGTCGTGATGCCGGCGGACGTTCTCCCGCGCCGCTGCGGCCATGGCCTCCCGGAGCCGCGGCCCCTTGACCAGCGCGCACGTCGCGGCGGCGAAGGCATCGACATTCCCTGGCGGCGTAAGCAGCCCCGTATGGCCCTGCCGCACGATGGAGGGCACGCCGCCCACCGCCCCGGCGACCACCGGCAGGCCCGCGGCCTGGGCTTCCAGCAGCGCCATGCCATAGGCCTCGTTGACCGCGGGCCAGACGCAGAGATCCGCGGCGCCGAGGCAATGGGCAATATCCCTCTCCCGCAGCAGACCCAGATAGAAGACCCGCCCGGGCCCGAGCGGCGCCAGCGCCGCCTCGACATCCGGCCGCGCGGGCCCGTCTCCAGCCACGAGGAGCTGCCAGGGGAGATCGAGCAGCCCTTGCAGGGCGCGTCCGAGGAACTGATAGGAGGCGAGCTTGTCGCCCTCGCGCATCATCGCGACGGCGATGAGCCAGGGTTGATCGCCGTCGAGGCCGTGGCAATCGGCCAGCGTCCGGCGCAGCACCGCGCGTCCCTCCCCAGGCGCGGCGAGCGCGCCCAGGTCGAGGAAGGCCGGCAGATCGACCAGCCGACGGGACTCGACGAAGGGCTCCAGGCATTCCCTGTCAGCGGGATTGAGGACGAAGATCCGGGCGGCGGCACGGATCGCCGATAGTGTGGCGCGATGGCCGGCATCATGGGGCCCGCCAGCGCGTTTGCCGGCGATCGAGGCCTCGGCAACCAGATAGGGGATCGCGAGCGCCCGGGCGAGCGCCGGGCCGAGCAGGTCCGGCGCCTTGTAATAGAGGTGATAGGTGAACCAGGCCGCGGGACGCTCGGCCGGCGGGCGGCCGGCGAAGAGGGCCAGCAGGCGCTCACATTCGGCGGCGGCCTGCGCGGCGATTTCGGACTGGCGCTCGCCCAGGCCGTCGCGCGTGGCGAGCCGGCTCGCCAGCTCCACCTCATGGCCCGCCCGTTCCACGGCCTGGATCAGAAGACGGCTCATGCGCCGGTCGCCGGAGGGGACCGGGTGGTCGGGCGGCTTCAGGGGCGCGTAGAAGGCTAGACGCATGCGGTCTCGTGGCCGAGGCCGAAGCGCCCGGCGAGGCGGCGGATCTCCGGTGCGGCGTCGAAATCGGCAGCAATCCGGGTCTGGGCGGCCGCCCCGAGCCGGGTCCGGAGCGCCGGATCTGTGATCAGCCGGCGCAGTGCTGCGGCAAAGGCCGGCGGATCGCCGGCGGGCGTAAGAAGGCCGGTCCGCCCATCTTTGACCAGCTCTTCGATCGCGCCGGCCCGCGTGGCAAGAGTGGCGAGCCCCTGGCTCGCCGCCTCCATCAGGACATTGGGCAGGCCGTCGCGATCACCGTCCCGGGCGACCCGGCTCGCCAGCGCGAAGAGATCGGCGGCACGGAGCGCTGCCAGCACCTCCGACTGGCCCTGGGCGCCACGCCAGTCGATCCGGGGGGCGAGTCCCAGGGTCTGAGCCTGGGCTTTGAGCGAGGGCAGAAGCGGTCCGCCTCCGATATGGACGAGTCGCCAGGCGAGGTCCGCGGGCAGCAGGGCGAGTGCGGCCAGAAGGTCGTCGAGGCCCTTCTTCTCCACGGCGCGGCCGATGGAAAGGATGACCACTGGATCGGTGCCAGGCTCTCCATCGCGCGGCGGACGCTCGCCGGCGGGGGGCGGGAAGCGGGCGAGGTCGAGGCCGTGGCGCAGAAGCGCGACCTTGGCCGGATCGGGAGCAAGCGCCCCCAGGTGCTCGGCGCCCAGCGCCGTGCAGGTCACGACCCAGTCGCAGGCTGCCAGCTTCTCGCGCTTTTCCCAGTCGGGAATGGTCCAGATGTCCTTGGCATGGGCCGAAGCGCTCCAGGGCAGGCCGGTCATGAGGGCGGCATAGCGGGCGACAGAGGCCGGGGTGTGCAGGAAATGCGCATGGAGGCGCAATACGCCGGCGGGCAGCTCTGCGGCCAGCACGAGAGCTTGGCCGAAACGCCGGCCGCGATTGGCGGTGGGGTCGCGGCGGAGATCGGCGAGCCAGGCGCGCAATGCCGCTGGATAGCCCGGCAGGCGGCGGGCCCGGCGCCAGCCGGAGAAGACGCGCCGAGCCTCCCGATAGAGATATTCCGGCAGATAGACGACCGGTGCCCGGATCTCGGCGGTGATGGGGTGGGTCTTGCGGTCGGTGGGATGGCGCAGCGAGACGATCCGGATGGAAACCCCTGCCTTCTCCAGCCCGCGGATCTCCTGGGCGATGAATGTTTCGGAGAGGCGCGGATAGCCCTTGAGGATGAAGGCGACCTCGCCCCAATTGTGATCGGCCGGCGCAGCGCTCTCTGGCGTCATGACCGCGCGACGACCTGATCCTCTTTCCTCCTCTCCCCCTGCGGGGGGCGAGGGGGATAAGGGGCTGTCTCTTCGCCCATGCCTGCGAGGTTAGCGGCGGGCGCGGCGGCGGGCCAGGGCGAGTTGCGGCCGGCGACCGCGTGCGAGCCATTTGTTCACCAGCCGCTCGACATTGGTCTGGCCGTCCAGCAGACCCGGCACGACGACCTGCGAAGGGAGCTGCTGTTGGGGAAGATGGCGCAATGCGGTCGCCATCGCCTTGGGGTCCCGGATCTCGTCCTCCACCAGCACGCGGCAGAGGCCGAGCTCGGCACCGCGAGCGGCGCGGATGTATTGCTCCATGCGCGGCTTGGTGCGCGGGATGATGAGCGCTCGCTTATCGAAGGAGAGGATCTCGCAAAAGGTGTTGTAGCCGCCCATGCCGACCACGCCCACGGCGCGCTCCATCAGCGTCTCGAGCTGGGCATCGAAGGTGATGGCCTCCACCTTCTTCAGTTTCGCCGCCCGCCTCAGAAACTCAACCTGGCGCTCCGACTGCATGAAAGGCCCGAGCACCAGGAGGGCGGGCAGCGGCATGGCCTTGTCATGCTCATAGGCCCTGAGAACCCAGTCGATGACACCCTCGCCATCACCCCCGCCTCCGGTGGTGACAAGGATATAGGGCCCGTTGATCTTCACGAGCGGGGTGGGCGGCAGCGGGGTGTGGGGGAGCGTGCGGCGCAGATAGCCGGTGAAGGTCATTCGCTTGCGCACGGATTTGGGCAGCTCGACGCCTTCGAGCGGGTCGCAGATCTGCGGCAGGCCATAGACCCAGATATCGTCATAGAGGTCGCGCAGCGCCGGCACGACGTTCTTGCGCTCCCATTCCGGCGCCAGGAGGTCCGGATCGTCCATGATGTCGCGCAAGCCCAGGATCAGCGGCACGCCGCGATCCTTCAGCATCAGCAGCGTCTCTTCGACCTCGCCGCGCAGACCCAGCGGCTCCTTGTCGACGATGAAGAGGTCGGGATCGAAGATGTCCGCGGTGTGACGGATGATCGAGCTGCGGATCTGGAGTGTCTGCTCGATATCGATATGCAGATTGAGGGAGGTGTAGTCGCCATTGCGCAGTTTGATGACGCCGGGCACGCGGACGAAATCCACCCGGGCGCGGAAGTCGAAGCTGCCGATGATCGGCGAGCCCGACATGATCAGGACCGA
>DATBBO010000388.1:0-5307 GCA_036270995.1 Dongiaceae bacterium
GTCCCTGGCCGACTAGGCTTTCAGATGCTCCTGCAGGCGGGGCATGAGCTCGGCGAGGTTGCAGGGGCGGAAGCGGATGTCGAGCTGGAAGCGCAGGATCTCTTCCCAGCCATCGCGGCAGGCGCCGGGGGAGCCTGGGAGTGCGAAGAGATAGGTGCCGCCGGCGACGCCGCCGGTGGCCCGGCTCTGCATGGTGGAGGTGCCGATCTTCTGGAAGCTCAGCCACCGGAAGAGCTCGCCGAAGCCGTCGATCTTCTTCTCGAACAGAGCCTCGAAGGCCTCGGGCGTGATGTCGCGACCGGTGACGCCGGTGCCGCCGGTGGAGATCACCACCTCGACCCTGGGATCGGCGATCCAGGCCCGGAGCTTCCCGGTGATGGCGGTGCGCTCGTCCTTGACGATGGCGCGGTCGACCAGCTTGTGGCCGTCGCGGGTGATCAGCTCGACCAGGGTGCGCCCGGAGGTGTCGTCCGCCTCGCCGCGGGTGTCCGAGACGGTCAGAACCGCGATATGGACTGGCTGAAAGCGCCGGCTTTCGTCAATTCGACCCGCCACCCAGCATCCCGTCGTTGAAGAGGCCGCCGCCCGTGCCGGGGCTGCCATCGGCATTGTCGACGGCGGCGAAGCCGTCCTGGGCTTGATAGACCGGCCAGCCCCCGGCGGCAACCTTGTCGAGGCTGGGGGTGTCCTGGCCCAGGCGGTCCTGGTAGATCCAGTAATTGGCCATCACCCGCTCGACGAAGTTGCGGGTCTCCCGGTTCGGCAGGCTCTCCAGGAAGAGCAGCGGATCGGCGCTCGAATAAGCGGCGCGCCATTTGACCAGGATGCCGGGCCCGGCGTTGTAGGCGACGCTCATCAGGATGAGGTCCCCGTTGATGGAGGGATCGGCCAGCAGACGGCGGAGATATTCCTGCCCCAAAGCGAGGTTGGTCGCCGGGTCGTGAAGATCCACGGCGCGTCCGCCCAGAGCGCGGGCGGTGCCGGGCATGATCTGCATCAGCCCCGTGGCGCCGGCGCCGCTGCGCGCCGCGGTGTCGAAACCGGATTCCTGGCGAGCCAGCGCGAAGACGAGGGCGCGGTCGATGATGAAGCCGCCCTTCGGCTTCCAATGGAACAGGGGATAGAGATCGGCATCGGCGCGGATATTGGTGCGCTGCTCGGCCATGACGCCGAGGCCGAGCGCGATCGAAGGCAGCTGATAGGACTGCGCGATGCCCAGCAGGCCCGCGGCCAGGTCGGGATTGGCGTTCCGCAGGAGGCCGCGCATCTCGTCCTCGGCCAGGCCCATCTCGCCCACCTGGAGCAGCGCCAGCGCACGCTGGCCGGTGCTGTTGGCGGCGACTGCCTGGATTCCGGTCGCGGTCAACGGCTTCGCGGACCAGTCGAAGCTGGGGTCGAGACCGAGCGCCCGACGGGCAAGGAGGCCATAGAAGGTGCGCTGATATTGGGCGGCCACGCGCAGCCAGATGCTGACCTGGTCGGGCTCGCGGTTCTTGAGATGGGCGCGGGCCGCCCAGTAGGCGGCGGTGGCCTTGTCCCAGGGGCTGTCCTGCTCGGACTTGGCCAGGCGCTCGAAGGCCGTGGCCGCCCCGGCGAGGTCATGGGCGCGCCAGCGGGCGAGCCCGATGCGCCAATTGGGATTGCCGGTAATCGAGCTGTCGTCCGTGGTGCCGGACTGGAAGAGGTCGACCTCGGGCCGGTGGGGAGGGGGCGCCCCGGTCGGGCGGCGCTTCACCGCGAGCGCGTAGAGCCGCGGCGCCTCCGGGTGGTCGGCATATTGCTGGAGCCAGGCCGCGAGCTCGGCATAGCTCGCCCGGTAGCTGGCGGCGAGATAGCGCTGGGCCAGGACATGGCCGACGAGACGGTGATCGCTCACCCAGCCGAGAAGGACCTCGGCGTCGTGGAACTTGCCGGCATCCTGGAGATCGAAGATCTGGCGGTAGCGGTCGGCATCGGCGAGGCCGAGAGGCTGGGGCAGGGTGACCGTGCTCGCCCCCTGGTCGGGAAGCGGCGAGAGCGAAGCCGTCTCCGCACCGCGCCCTGCGTCGGGGCGGAGAGACGGCACCGAAGTCTGCTGGGCGCGCGCCACCACGGGGGCGAGAGCGATGCCCGCCGCGACCAGAAGTGGAGCCAATACCCCTGCCCACCCCCGGCCCGGCCGGGGGTCGTTTTTCACTTTTCCCTTCATCGCCCGGCCTCTCTAACGGGAAAGCGGCGATGAGGCAACCCTCAATCGATGACGGTCGACACTGCCTATAGACGCATTTTTTGATTGACATACTACCTGCTGAGAATCTCCAGGGAACCCATTTTTTGACGCATTGTTAACAGGTCTTTCCAGGCTGCCCGCTTCTGTCCCGGCGAGCGCAGCAGGAAGGCCGGATGGAAGATCGGAAAAGCGGGAATCGGACGTTCCAGACCCGGCGTCTGGAACTCGAACCATCGGCCGTGAAGCTTGCTGATCCCGTCCCGGCGCTGGAGCAGGGCTTCGGTGGAGGGACCACCGACGGGGACCAGGATGGCGGGAGCCACGAGCTCGATATGGCGCAGGACGAAGGGCATGCAGGCGGCGACCTCGTCCGAGGTCGGGGTGCGGTTGCCGGGTGGCCGCCAGAAGATGATGTTGGTGATGTAGAAGCGGGTCCGGTCGAGGCCGATCCAGGCAAGCATCCGGTCAAGGAGCTGGCCGCTGACCCCGACGAAAGGCTTGCCCGCCCTGTCCTCATCGGCGCCCGGCGCCTCGCCCACGAACATGATCCGGGCGGCGGGATTGCCGTCGGCGAAGACGAGATTGGTCGCCGTCTTCTTGAGAGCACAGCCATCGAAGGCGGCCAGCGCCTCCGCCAGCTCCTCCAGGCTCCGGGCCGCGGCGGCGAGTTCGCGCGCGCCGGCGATGCCGGGGCTTCCCGCCGCCGGCCTCGCGGCAACGGGGCGGGGTGCGGCCGGCGGCGTCGGGCTCGGCTTCGGGCCGGCAAAGCCCGGCATGGGAGCGGGCGCTTCCGACAGGCGGGGTCTTGGCTCGGCCGGGGCTTCCGTCCGGTAGCGGTCGACCGGATGCTCGAGGATCGCCTCATCGGCCCCCGCGGCCGCCTGCCAGGCGAGGAGTGCCGCGAGGCGGCGGGGATCGGAATCGGGGGCTGCCATCAGAATCGACTCTAGCCTTTCCACGCCGCCGCCGCGACATCGGCGGTCGCGGCTGAACGGGCTTGTGAAAGCCAAGGACGCTGCGATAGATCATGCCGCCGGTGGCGGGCTGCGGGGATCAAGGAGAAGGGCGCGATGGAACGGGAATCGATGAGCTATGACGTGGTGATCGTCGGCGGCGGTCCCTCGGGCCTGTCGGCGGCCATCCGCCTGAAGCAGCTCGCAGCGGCCGGCGGCCGGGAGACCTCGGTCTGCGTCATCGAGAAGGGGGCCGAGATCGGCGCCCATATCCTCTCCGGCGCCGTCTTCGAGCCCATCGCCCTCAACGAGCTGATCCCCGATTGGAAGGAGAAGGGCGCGCCGCTGAACACGCCGGCTGTGGATGACAACTTCCTGCTGCTCACGAAGAAGCGCGCGCTGCGCCTGCCCACCCCGCCCCAGATGCACAATCATGGCAACTACGTCATCAGCCTGGGAAATCTCTGCCGCTGGCTCGCCCAGCAGGCCGAAGGGCTGGGGGTCGAGATCTATCCGGGCTTCGCCGCCGCCGAGGTGCTCTATGACGAAGGCGGGCGGGTGAAGGGGGTGGCGACGGGCAATATGGGCGTCGGCAAGGACGGGCAGCCGACGGGCAATTTCGCGCCTGGTGTCGAGCTCCATGGGCGGCTCACGCTCTTCGCCGAGGGCTGCCGCGGCTCGCTCACCAAAACGCTATTTCACCGCTTCAACCTGCGCGAAGGCGTCGACCCCCAGACCTATGGCATCGGCATCAAGGAGCTATGGGAGGTCGCTCCGGCCAAGCATGCGCCGGGCAAGATCATCCATACGGTGGGCTGGCCGCTTAGCAGCGACGTCTATGGCGGCTCCTTCCTCTATCACATCGAGAACAACCAGGTGGCCGTAGGCTTCGTGATAGGTCTCGACTATGCCAATCCCTGGCTCAACCCCTTCGAGGAGTTTCAGCGCTTCAAGACCCACCCGGCCATCCGGCCGGTCTTCGAGGGTGGCCGGCGCGTCGCCTATGGGGCGCGGGCCATCAATGAGGGCGGCTTCCAGGCCATTCCCAAGCTGACCTTCCCGGGCGGCGCCCTGATCGGCTGCGCGGCCGGCTTCGTCAACGTGCCCAAGATCAAGGGCAGCCATACGGCTATGAAGACCGGGATGCTGGCCGCGGAAGCCGCCTTCGAGGCGCTGGCCCAGGAGGTGCCGCCCGAGCTCACCGGCTATAGCGAGCGGCTGAAGAAGAGCTGGGTCTGGGCCGAGCTGAAGAAGGTGCGCAACATCCGCCCCTCCTTCCATCTCGGCATGTGGGGCGGGCTGCTGGGCTCGGCGATCGACACCTATCTATTCCGCGGCCGCGCGCCCTGGACGCTCCATCATACGCCCGACCACAGCCATATGATGAAGGCGAACGAGGCTGAGCCCATCGACTACCCGAAGCCGGATGGCGTGGTCTCCTTCGACCGCCTCTCCTCCGTCTTTCTTTCCTCGACCAATCACGAGGAGAACCAGCCCCCGCATCTGACGCTGAAGGACCCGAAGGTCCCCATCGACATCAACCTCGCGCTCTACGAAGCTCCGGAGCAGCGCTATTGTCCGGCGGGCGTCTACGAGATCGTCCGGGATGCCGACGGGCTCAACCCTCGGCTCCAGATCAACGCCCAGAACTGCGTCCACTGCAAAACCTGCGACATCAAGGACCCAACCCAGAACATCAACTGGGTGGTGCCGGAAGGGGCCGGCGGGCCGAACTATCCGAATATGTAAGCCGCGCTTCGGGGGTGGCGATTGGACAGAGGGGTCCGCTGGCTCGCCGGGGGAATCGGGCTTGTCGCCCTGATCCTTACCGCGCTTTTTCTCATTCCCTTCTCGCCTTCGATGCCGGAGGCGGGGCTCGACGCCTCCTGGCGCTATGCCTTGAACGAGGTGGTGGCAGAGGGCCGCGTGTTCGGGCAGGAGGTGATCTTCACCTTCGGCCCACTGGCATCAGTCGTTACCGGCACGTTCCATCCGGCGACCGATACGATGATGATGGTCGGCAGCGCTCTCTACGCGGCCGGCTTCTGCATCGCCTTCGCGCTCCTCGCCCACCCAAGGCGGCATGCCTTCGCGATCTTCCTGCCCTTCGCTATATGCCTTGTCTCGCCAAACTGCGGATTCCTG
>DATBBO010000389.1:0-8628 GCA_036270995.1 Dongiaceae bacterium
AGCCGGGCGATCTCCTTGGGCGGTGCCTCCGGCGGCACCGAGGCCACTTCCGTAGTCATCAGCTCGCGTGCGCGCATCGCAGCTTCCTTCCCTCGGCAAGTCGGGGCAAGTTAGCGCCGGCGCGGCTGCAGAGCCATGCCCCGCCGACAGGTCAATTGCCGCATCTGCCAGTCTGGCACTTGGCAGGTTAAATACATCCGGAGACATCCATGACAACAACACCGGTCAAGACCCTCGCCTTCTGCGGCAGCCTGCGGAAAGCCTCCTACAACCGCATGCTGCTGAAGACGGCGATCGGGCTTGCGCCCGAGGGCATGGTGATCGAGGTGGCCGAGATCGACGGCCTGCCGGTCTACAATGCCGATCTGCACCAGGCCGGGCTGCCGGCTGAGGTCGAGCGGCTTTGCGACCAGACCGCGGCCGCCGACGCGCTGCTCTTCGCCACGCCGGAATACAACCACTCGATTCCCGCGCCGCTGAAGAATGCCATCGACTGGATCTCGCGGCGCCAGCCCCAGCCCTTCGCCGGCAAGCCGGCCACGATCATGGGCGCGAGCCAGGGGCTCTACGGCACCGTGCGCTCCCAGATGCATCTGCGCCACAGCATGGTCTTCCTCGACATGCATCCGCTGAACAAGCCGGAAGTGCTGATCGGCCAGGCGCAGAACAAGTTCGATGCCGAGGGCCGGCTGACGGACGAGACGGCCCGCGGCCTGGTGCGCGACCTCATGGCCACGCTGAAGGCTTGGGCGATCAAGCTGCGGGGTTAATCTCCAAGCTGCCCTTTCGCTTGGGATGGCTGTGCTAATGAAACAGCGCGAAATAGATCACGTAGATCCAGCTCAGGATCCCATGGATGATCGCCCATAGGATGGAGTGGTTGTTGCTGTAGGAGATGGCGATGGCAAGGGCCGAGCCGAAGCCGATCCCGTATTTCGCGCCGGCCACCCGCACGGTGTAGAAACGCCCGTTCACGCGCCCCTCCCTTGTCTTGTGTCCTGCCCTAAGCCGATGCCTTGCCGGCCGGAGCCTCGGCCGCCAGGCGCTTCGCCTCCTCGCGCAGGCGGAATTTCTGGATCTTGCCGGTCGAGGTCTTGGGAACCGCGGCGAAGACGATGCGCCGCGGCACCTTGTAGCGCGCGATGTTCTCGCGGCAGAAATCGATGATCTCGGCCGCCGTCGCGCTCATGCCCGCCCTGAGCTCGAGGAAGGCGCAGGGAATCTCGCCCCAGCGCTCGTCCGGCATGGCGACGACGGCGGCAACGGCCACCGCCGGATGCTTGTAGAGCGCGTTCTCGACCTCGATCGAGGAGATGTTCTCGCCGCCGGAGATGATGATGTCCTTGGAGCGATCCTTGAGCTGGATATAGCCGTCGGGATGCGTGACGCCCAGATCGCCGGTGCGAAACCAGCCGCCGCGGAAGGCCTTGTCGGTCGCCGCGGCATCCTTGAGATAGCCCTTCATGACGATGTTGCCGCGCATCATGACCTCGCCCAGGGTCTGGCCATCGGCGGGCACGGGCTCGCCGGTCTCGGGATCGGCGACCTTCAGCCCCTCCTGCACCTCATAGCGCACGCCCTGGCGGGCCTTGAGATCCGCCTGGCCCTGAATGGGGAGCTTGTCCCATTCCCCGTGCCAGGCGCAGACCACCGCCGGGCCATAGACCTCCGTCAGGCCATAGACATGCGTCACCTCGAAACCCGCCTTCTGCATGGCGGCGAGCACGGCGGCGGGCGGCGGGGCAGCCGCAGTCATCATCCTGAGGCGGCGGGCCGGCGGGGTGTGGCCGGCGGGAAGCGCCTCCAGGATCATCTGCATGACGATGGGCGCGCCGCAGAGATGGGTCACCCCATGGGCCGCGATTGCCGCGAGGATGCCGGGGCCGTCCACGCGCCGGAGGCAGATATGGGTCCCTGCGGCCAGCGTCACCGTCCAGGGAAAGCACCAGCCATTGCAGTGGAACATGGGCAGGGTCCAGAGATAGACCGGATGCCGGCCGAAATCCCAGACCAGGGTGTTGCCGATGGCGTTCAGATAGGCGCCACGATGGTGATAGAGCACGCCCTTGGGATTGCCCGTGGTGCCCGAGGTGTAGTTGACGGCGATGGACTCCCACTCGTCGCCGGGCGGCAAGGCCTCGAAAGCGGGGTCGCCCGCCGCCAGAAGGGCCTCGTATTCGATTTCGCCGAGAGGCTCGCCGCCCGGACCCTGGGGATCGTGGCTGTCGATCAGCCGAATGGGACGAGAGAGCGATGCCAGCGCCTTGCGGATCACCCCGTGATATTCGGTGTCGGCGATCAGCACCTTCGCCTCGGAATGCTCGAGGATATAGGCGATGGCTGCCGGGTCGAGGCGGGTGTTGATCGCATTCAGGATGCCGCCCGCCATGGGCACGGCGAAATGCGCCTCCAGCAGTAGCGGCACATTGGGCGCCATGACGGCGACCGTATCGCCACGCGCGATTCCGAGCCGTCGAAGCGCCGAGGCGAAGCGGCGGCAGCGCTCATGGACCTCCGCCCAGGTGAAGCGGAGATCGCCGTGGATGACGGCGATATGCCGCGGATGGACCTCCGCCGTGCGCGTCAGGAAGGAAAGCGGCGTGAGCGCGGCCCAGTTGGCCGCAGTGGCAGGCAGATCGCTCGGCTGGCTCATGGGCGCGGACTCATGCGACGGGCGAGCCTTTGAGCTCGACCCGGTTGCCTTCGGGGTCATGCAGATAGAGCGAGGGCCCTTCGCCATCGGCGCCGAAGCGGATTCCCACCTCGCTGGGCTCGACGCCATGGCGGCGCAGATGGGCGGCGATGGCCTCGGCCTCGAAGGGTTCGACGCGCAGGCACACATGATCGACATTGTGGCCGTCGTGATCCGGCGGCCCGCCGCCTTCGCGGCCGAGAGGCCCGCTTGCATCGACCAGATCGATCATCGTCCGGCCGGCCCTCAGATGCAGCAGGCCGAGCTCCGGCCGGCGGCGCTCGACGGCGCAGCCGACGACCTCGCAGTAGAAGCGCTCCAGACCCGCCATGTCGCGCACGCGCAGCACCACATGGTCGAGTCCGAGAAGGGCGAAGGGGACGGATCCGGCAGCTGTCATGGCGGGGCATCATATACGGAAAGTGCCGAAGCCGCGCCACGCAGGGTCTCTTTCCCCTGCCACCAATAATATGGCTGCGGGACGGGCCGGACTCATGTAAGAGCTATTCACATGAGCTGGCATCGGGATCCGGGGGACAAGGAGCGCCGCGGCTATCATCACGGCAATCTGCGCGAAGCCCTGATCCGCGCCGCCCTCGATCTCATCGCCGCCAAGGGCCCCGCAGGCTTCACCTTCGCCGAGGCGGCACGCTCCGCCGGCGTCAGCCCGGCCGCACCCTACCGTCATTTCCGCGATCGCGATGCGCTGATGGCCGATGTGGCGCGGCGGGGCTTCGAGCTGTTCGAGACCGAGCTCGGCCGGGCCTGGAATGATGGGAAGCCCGATCCGATGACGGCCTTCGAGCGGGTCGGCCGGGCCTATCTGGCCTTCGCCCGCAAGGAGCCCGCCTATTATTCCGCGATGTTCGAGGCGGGGCTGCCGCTGGATCTCGATCCCGCGCTGCGCGAGGCGGGCGACCGGGCCTTCGCCGTGCTGCGCAAAGCCTCGGAGACGCTCTGCGCCATGCTTCCCGCGAGCGGTCGCCCGCCTGCTCTGATGATGGCGCTCCATGTCTGGGCACTCTCTCATGGCATCGCCTCCCTTTTTGGTCGCGCCGATGAGGGTGCACGGCGCAAGCTGCCCATGTCCGCGGAGGAACTGCTGGAGGCGGGGGTGCTCGTCTATCTCGCCGGGCTCGGCTTTCCCGGCAGCAAGCCGCGCTGAAGTCACATCAATCCCCGTCATCCCCGCGCTTGCGAGGAAACGACGGCTGGGAGAACAGGCCCGCGCATTCTGATTCTTGGCGAAATCGTCTTGACAGTCGGCGGCCTTGGGTCCATCTATGTGAATGTTAAGAACATTAACATGAGAGCATCCCCGATGGACATCGCCGCGAAGATCGATGACTTGGGTAAACCGGCCTGGATCGCGCTCATGATCCTCGGCTTCCTTGCCTTCTGGCCGATCGGCCTGGGCATCCTGGCTTATCTAGTATGGAGTGGACGCATGAGATCTTGCAGATACGCCCGCTGGCACCACGAGGGCAGGGAGCGCATGCGCGAAGCCATGGGCCGCTGGTATGGCGGCGCCGGCCGCGGCTATTCCAGTGGCAACAAGGCCTTCGACGAGTATCGCGAGGAAACCCTGCGCCGGCTGGAGGAGGAGGAGCGTGAGTTCCGCGACTTCCTCGACCGGCTGCGTCAGGCCAAGGACAAGGCGGAGTTCGACCAGTTCATGGCCGAGCGCAGCCGCCGGCCGCCGCCGGGCGCGGAACCTCAGCCCCAGGCCTGAACTCCCTCTCTGCCGCCGACGGAGCGCCGGACCTTCCCCCAGGGTCCGGCGCTTTCGTTTGGTCTCACACCATTTTTACGTCACAACCTGCCCAATAATTGTGCAGCGATTTCATCAATGAAATCGGGCCTAACTCGCGGGCTTCGTTGACAGCGAGAAAGCGATTCAGCAAGATTTGCCGGTCGATACGGAAACGATCGACGACAACCGAGACAGCCGCGACAGGAGGTGACTCCAGCTTCTCGTCATAGTCTTCGCATGCGCCGTGCCGCGCCCGCGAGATCGACGATATTCAGTCGAGTGCAATCGTACGTCGCCTGACCCATTCAGCTTTCAGTGGATCGGAGGTGAGTACCATGCAGCAGCGCCCGGTGCCCCGTAGCCGAAAAACATCTTCTGCCGACAGCGATCGACGCGAGGCGGTGCAGTCCCTCTCCCGCGCGCTTTCGCTCCTGCAGGCCCTCTCCGAGAGCGATGAAGGCCTGACCTTGACCGAGCTCTCCCGAACCGCGGGCCTTCCTCCTTCGACCACCCATCGACTGCTCACCACCTTGCATGGCCAGCGCTTCGTCCGCTTCGAGCACCGCTCGAAGCTGTGGCAGGTCGGGGTCCAGGCCTTCGTCGTCGGCAACGCCTTCGTCCGCACGCGCGACCTGGTCGCCATCGCCCGGCCCTATATGCGGCGCCTCATGGAAGACTGCGGCGAGACCGTCAATCTCTACGTGCTCAGCGACGACGAGGCGGTCTGCATGGCGCAGATCGAGAGCCGGCAGTCGATGCGGGCGATCTCCGGGCCTGGCGGCCGGGTCAAGTTGCACATGTCCGGGGCCGGGAAGGCGCTGCTTGCCTGCCTGCCCGAGCTCGAGGTCGAGCGCATTGCCGGAAGGAAGGGGCTTCAGCGCTCGACGGAGAAGACCCTGGTCACCCTGCCGGTCCTCAAGACGGAGCTTCGCACGATTCGTGCCCGGGGCTTCGCGGTCGACGACGAGGAGTATGCGCCGGGGCTGCGCTGCGTCGCGGCACCCTTGCTGGACGAGCGCGGAAAGCCTTTGGCCGCGCTTTCGCTGTCGGGAACCGCGGGCCGCGTCTGCAGCGAGCGGCTGGCGGCGCTCGGCGCGCAGGTCATGGCAGCCTCGCGCGCGACCGCTCTCGAGCTCGGCGGGCGCGCCAGCTTCACCTGACTCGCCCCTGACCTCCGCGTTGCCCCAAGACGCGGCGGCGGGATCCATACCGTCCCCTGACGGTTGTCGCGACTCAGCCGTGATCAACTATTAAGACAATAAACATCTTTAGACCGCCTATGCTCGTGCACAAGCGGAACCCAGAAGCAAATCTTACCGCTTTTACTGGGCAGCCGAAACATGGCTCAGGAATTATTTCACAGGGCGGAAAAGACACGGCGATTCTGGACTTAAAAGCGCTTTTTCGCGGGGATTGTCGATGTTACTACATCCGACAGCAACGCGGCCAACGCGTGTCTGGGATCGTCGAATCCTATTCAATCTCGGGAGGAAATTATGAAGAAATCATTGCCGATCGCAGCGGCAACGGTGGCCGCGCTTCTGGGAACCGCCGGTATCGCAAGAGCCGATGATGTGCTGACCACCCTTGGCGCCATGCATGTCACCGGCTGGCAGGGCGATTGGCCCCTGATTCCCCAGGACACACCGAAGGCCGCGGCGGTCAAGAAGATCCTGTCCAAGATCACGCTCCCGCCCGGCTTCCATATCGATCTCTACGCGCTGGTCCCGGATGCGCGGCACATGGCCGTCGGCCCGCAGGGCGTGGCGGTCTTCGTCGGCACCCGCAAGAACAAGATCTACGTCATCACCGACCGCTCGCGGAGCTTCGTCGGCGACGAGGTCAAGGAATTCGCGCCCTCGCTGCCGAAGCGGGTCCCCGATGGGGTCTGCTTCTCGAAGGACGGATTCATGTTCAGCATCGAGCAGAACCGCATCCTTATGTGTCCCGCCGCCGAGTTCTTCTATGAGAGCGCGGATGTGGTGGCGATCCCCGTCGTCGCCGAGGGCCAGCTCGTCCCGAAGGCCGAGGAGAGCTACAACCATACCGCCCGCGTCTGCCGCATCGGCCCCGACAACAAGCTCTACGTCCAGGTCGGCCAGCCCTATAACGTGCCGCCGCCGGAGAAGGTGGACCTCTACAACAGGCTGGGCATCGGCGCCATCATCCGCATGGATCGGGACGGCAAGAACCGGGAGGTCTATGCCATCGGGCTCCGCAATCCGGAGGGTCTGGACTTCAATCCCAAGGACAAGACCCTGTGGAGCAACGACAATCAGGTCGATGGCATGGGCGACGACATCCCGCCCGGCGAGATGAACCGCATCGACAGGGCGGGCGAGAATTTCGGCTTCCCCTGGTATGGCGGCGGCCATACCCGCACCGTCGAATATGCCAAGGAAACGCCGCCCCCTGGCGTCGTCTTCCCGGAGGTGGAGCAGGTCGCTCATGCGGCGGATCTGGGCCTGATTTTCTATACGGGCGACCAGTTCCCGGCGAAATACAAGGGTGCCATCTTCTCGACCCAGCACGGCTCCTGGAACCGCACCGTCGCGGTCGGCGCCCGCGTCATGGTCACCTTCCTGAAGGAAGACGGTCATGTGGCGGGTCCCTCCATTCCCTTCGCCGAGGGCTGGAACGACAACGGCATCTATAACGGCCGTCCGGTCGACGTGCAGCAGCTCTATGACGGCTCGCTGCTCGTCTCCGACGATCTGGTGGGCGCCGTCTATCGCATCTGGTACGACGGAAAGTAAGTCTCGCGACCTGAGCGCGATGGCCCCGGCCCGGTCCGGGGCCATTGCTTTGTCTCCCGCCCGACGACGCGGAGGTTGATCATGACCGGATCGCATCTGCCGGCCGCCGGCCGGATCGCCGTCATCCTGCTCGCCGCGGCAGCCAGCGGCACGGCGGGGGCGCACGCCGCGGATCTGGGGCACGGGCGCAAGATCGCGATGACCAAATGCCAGATGTGCCACGGGCTCGACGGTCAGGCCAAGCTGCCGGAAGCACCCAACCTGTCGGGCCAGACCGAGCTCTACCTCGTGAAGGAGCTGAACGCCTTCCGGACGGGCGAGCGCAAGAACGATACGATGTCGCTGGTCGCGCCGACTCTCTCGGATGATGATGTCGCCGACGTGGCCGCTTACTACGCGGCCATCGAAATCACGATCGGCAAGCTCCCCGGTGAATAGAGAGCAGCTGTCGGCACCGCGATAGAGGACCCATTTAGCCTTGGGAATCGGCCACTTTTCCGCCTGCTGGAATGGCCGGCGGCTTGACTAGGCTGCATAGCTGCGGTCTAGTAATCGCGAGGCGGGAAGTTCGCGCAATAATGTCGCGCGCCCCCGCTATGCGCTCAGGAGGAAGACATGGCGTGGAAGGCTCCCCGGATCGTCGTCATCTGCGTCAGCATGGAAATCAACTGCTACGCCTGCGCCGGACTCTAGAGAGCAGGCGACCGCCCGTCTCGTGGCGCCATGTCGAAGATGACCGTCTCCAGTGCCGCTGCCGAAGACATTTCCCTCCAGTCGAATTCTGATCCACGCCCCCGCCGCCCGTTCAGCGGCGATCGGGCAAAGCCGCGAACGCGCAGTTCCATCGTCCCAAGCGCCGGCCTAGGCGGACGCATTCCGCATCTGCCTGGCGGTTGCGCTTTCGGAGGTGCCACGCGAACAGTCGTGGACTGATGGAGATAGCCGGCCGACAAAGCGCAGCCGCTGAAGACCGAGGCGGTGGAGCTGCCGAATCAGACCCGAACCAGCCTCAACGACAAAGCAAAGGGAGGACTTTGATGAACAATATGATGCCCAGCGGGATCCATCGCCGAACAATCCTCAAAGCGGCAGCGGCGGCCGGCGTGATGCAGGTCGCGAGCCCCTTCATCATCAAGGCGCGCGGCGAGGAGCCGATCAGGATCGGCCTCGACGACCCGCTGACCGGCACCTATGCCGAGCTCGGCAAGAACGAGCAGATCGGTGCCACGCTCGCGGTCGAGCAGATGAATGCCAAAGGCGGCATCCTCGGCCGCCAGGTCGAGCTTCTGACCGAGGATTCCACCAGCGGCGACACCGGCACCGCGGTGCAGAAGGCCCGCAAGCTGATCGACCGCGACAAGGTCAGCTTCCTCCTCGGCAACGTCAACTCCGCCATGGCACTGGCCCTCGGCCAGACCTCGAACGAG
>DATBBO010000390.1:0-2988 GCA_036270995.1 Dongiaceae bacterium
ATCGCTCTCCGCGCCTTTTTTCCCAATGCTTCGATTTGTCAGCCCATATGCGCCAGGGTCGCCAGCAGGAGCAGCGCCACGATGTTGGTGATCTTGATCATCGGATTGACGGCCGGGCCGGCGGTGTCCTTGTAGGGATCGCCGACCGTGTCGCCGGTGACCGCGGCCTTGTGGGCCTCGGACCCCTTGCCACCGAAATTGCCCTCCTCGATGTACTTCTTGGCGTTGTCCCAGGCGCCGCCCCCGGAGGTCATCTGGATCGCGACGAAGAGGCCGGTCACAATGGTGCCGAGCAGCATGGCGCCCAGCGCCGTGAAGGCCTTGGCCTGCCCGTCGACGATGCGGATCACGATATAAAGCACGATGGGCGCCAGGACCGGCAGCAGCGA
Organism: Dongiaceae bacterium; assembly: GCA_036270995.1. GTDB lineage: Bacteria > Pseudomonadota > Alphaproteobacteria > Dongiales > Dongiaceae > DASXQK01. The sequence goes on from DATBBO010000390.1 coordinate 390, forward strand.
GGGCATGATCATCTCCTTGATCGCCGATTTGGTCAGCAGGTCGACGGCGCGGCTGTAGTCGGGCTTCGCCTTGCCTTCCATGATGCCGGCGATCTCCTTGAACTGCCGGCGGACCTCGATCACTACCGAGCCCGCCGCCCGGCCCACCGCCATCATGCCCAGCGCGCCGAACATGAAGGGCAGCGAACCGCCGATGAAGAGGCCGATCACCACATAGGGATCCTGGAGTCGGAACTCGATCTGCAAATTCGGGAAGTAGTGCTGGAGATCCTGGGTGTAGGCGGCGAAGAGCACGAGCGCGGCCAGGCCGGCCGAACCGATGGCGTAGCCCTTGGTGACTGCCTTGGTGGTGTTGCCGACCGCGTCGAGGGCATCCGTGGTCTTGCGCACGTCCTTCGGCAGGTTCGACATCTCCGCGATCCCGCCGGCATTGTCCGTGACCGGGCCATAGGCATCGAGCGCGACGACCATGCCCGCCAGGGCCAGCATCGTAGTTGCCGCGATCGAGATGCCGAAAAGCCCCGCCAGGCTGTAGGCGGCGATGATGGCGGCGCAGATCACCAGCACCGGCAGAAAGCAGGATTCCATGGCCACCGCGAGCCCCTGGATGATGTTCGTCGCATGGCCGGTGGTCGAGGACTTGGCCACGCTGCGCACCGGACGATAGGCCGTCGAGGTGTAGTACTCGGTGATCCAGACCAGGAGGCCGGTGACCGCGAGACCGACCAGGCTGCAAAGAAAGAGGCTGGTTCCGCTGACCGCGGCATCGCCGATCTGGAGTTGCCCGCCGAAGCCGATCATCAGAGCGATGATGACGGCGATGAGGACCGCCGAGATCGCGGCGGCGGCGATGAGGCCCTTGTAGAGGGCCCCCATGATGTTCTCGGAGCCGCCGAGGCGCACGAAGAAAGTGCCGATGATAGAGCCCAGGATGCAGACGCCGCCAATGGCGAGCGGCAGGAGCATGGCCGTGGCCTGGGCCTCGCCCGTGACGAAGATCTGGGCGAGCAGCATCGTGGCGACGGTGGTGACGGCATAGGTCTCGAACAGGTCGGCGGCCATGCCGGCGCAGTCGCCCACATTGTCGCCGACATTGTCGGCGATCACCGCCGCGTTGCGCGGATCATCCTCGGGGATGCCCGCCTCGATCTTGCCGACGAGATCGGCGCCGACATCGGCACCCTTGGTGAAGATGCCGCCGCCGAGACGCGCGAAGATCGAGATGAGCGAGGCGCCGAAGCTGAGCGCCACCAGGGCTTCGATGATGCGGCGCGGCTCAAGTCCCAGATGCTGAAGGAAGAAATAGTAGATCGCCACGCCCAGCAGGCCGAGGCCGACCACCAGCATACCCGTGATCGCGCCCGCCTTGAAGGCAATGTCCAGCGCCGGCGCCAAGCCCTTGCGGGCGGCCTCGGCCGTACGGACATTGGCGCGCACGGAGACGTTCATGCCGATATAGCCGGCAGTTCCGCTGAGCACCGAGCCGATGGCGAAGCCGAGGGCGACATAGGCCCCCAAAGTGAGAATGAGGATCACGGCAATGACAACGCCGACGATGGCGATGCTCGTGTATTGGCGGTTGAGGTAGGCCCGCGCGCCCTCCTGGATCGCCGCGGCGATCTGGCGCATCTGATCGGTGCCGGCGTCGGCGGCGAGAACCGTGCGGGCGGTGACAGCGCCATAGACCAGTGCGAGGGCACCGCAGACCAGCACGAGCCAATCGATCGTCGATATCATCTTCGTCCTTTCATCCCATGGGAGCCCGCCCGCGCCGTTGGCAGCGGGGGTCCTTGAAAAACCGCGGGAACATACGGGAATCATCTGGGCGGCGCAACCGCTAGTGGCTCGGAACCCGGGAGCGCTTAAAACTGCTCCGGTGCAGCTTCGGCAGGCCCGCTTTCGGCCGTTCCTTGCTCGAACCGATGGGGCCAAGGAGCATGACCAGCTTGAACTCGGGCCGGCCGGCCAGGGCGAAGGCCGCCTGCTCATAGGCGAGAGGTCCGTCCTTGGGATGGTTGAACTGCCTGAGGCCCCCTTCCCTCCCAAGCACCGCATGCGCCTGCCACAGCCGGGAAAAGACAGCGCTGCGGGCGCGCAGGGATTGCATGCCCCGATCTTCCGCAAACACGCCGCACTCGGCCCGGAACTCGGCCAGCACCCGGCGCGCGCGCTCTTCCCAGCCGCGGATCAGGCGCCGCGCCGCGGGCTCAAGGAAGATGAAGCGCAGCAGGTTGCGCCCGCCCGGCTTGTCAGCCGAGCGGTCGAGCCAGCCCATGAAGAGGCGACTCGCCAGTGCATTCCAGGCTACGGCATTCCATTGCCGGTCCAGCACATAGGTGGGCGCTGCGATGGCCTGGACGGCCGCCTCGAGGGCGGCGGGAACGTCGCTTGCCGGCGCCGGGCCGGCGGTGTCGCGCTTGCCCGCGAGATCGAAGAGGTAGGTCCGCTCGGCGGCCGAAAGCTGGAGGGTGCGGGCGAGGCGAGCCAGCGCTGCCGGTGAGACGGAGACGTCCCGGCCTTGCTCGATCCAGGTATACCAGGTGACGCTGAGGCCCGCGAGCTGGGCGACCTCCTCGCGCCTCAGCCCCGGCGTGCGGCG
>DATBBO010000391.1:0-1650 GCA_036270995.1 Dongiaceae bacterium
GAACATGCTCATCTTCCAGGTCGACCTGTTCAGCGCCCGGGGGCAGATGCCCCGCACGCTCCTCGATACAGCGCAGCGGGAAAAGGAGATCCGCTATTCCAGCCGCACCCGACTCAACACGGATGCCTTTCGTCGCCTGCAGACCCTGAAGATGGCGCTCTACCGCCTTCTCCAGAAGCTGCCGGCGAAGCTCGCCGATGACGACGACGCCCAGCTCCTGCGCAGCGCCGCCAACGATGCCGCGGCGACCATCGTCCATCTCATCTACCGGGGCCGGCAGTATGACAGCGCCTCGAAGGACTACGAGTTCTCGCGCCGGTCGGTGCTGGAGCATTGGCAGGCGGGCGCCAATGACGTGCGGCGCACGCTGCGCCACCATGTCTGGTGCAACCGCGGCCGGCCGCGCAGCGGCGTCGCCATCTTCGACCTCACCCAGGACGCGATGGATTGAGCCCGAGATTCCCCCCTTCGGGGCCGCGGGAGACAGATGGCGACAAGGGCCGATGCCACGTCGCTTGACGCCTCATTAGGTGTGCCTACACTGAACACTCATGGATCTGTCGCTCTGCACCCAGTGCCATTGCCTGGCCGCCCGCCGCCGCGCGCGGGCGGTCACGCGGCATTTCGAGGCGAAGCTGCGACCGCATGGGCTGCGGGCGACGCAATTCTCCATCCTCGCCGTTCTTGCGCTTGCGGGGCCGATCCCGATGGGCGAGCTCGCCCGGCTCCTCGGCCTCGAGCGCACGACGCTCACCCGCGGCGCCCTCCTGCTGGAACGCGACGGGTGGGTCCGCAACGACAGCTCGCCGGACGGGCGCGAGCGGCCCCTGCGGCTGACGACCTCGGGACGGCGGAAGCTGGAATCGGCCTATCCCGCCTGGAAGGCGGCGCAGGACTCCATCGCGGCGGTCAAATGAACTTCTCGGAGGAGGCGTGATCATGGCGCGTATGACCAGGAAGACATCCGCTCGGAACCGCAAGCCCGCGCGCGGCGCAACGCGAACGCCCCGCCGGGCTTCGCCGCGGCGGATGGTGGTGCTCGTCGCGACCCGCAAGGGCGCCTGGCTCTATCATGGCGATGCCGTCCGCCGCGCCTGGCGGGTCGACGGGCCGCATTTCCTCGGCCATATCGTCAGCCATATCGTGCTCGACCCGCGCGACGGGCGCACGCTGCTGGCGGCTGCCAAGACCGGACATCTCGGCCCCACCGTCTTCCGATCCACCGATCTCGGCCGGAGCTGGAAGGAAGCGGCGCGGCCGCCGGCCTTCCCGAAGGCGGCGGAGGGCGAGAAGCGCCGTGCCGTCGATCACACATTCTGGCTGACCCCGGGCCATGCGAGCGAGACCGGCTGCTGGTATGCCGGCACCTCGCCCCAAGGGCTCTTCCGCTCCGAAGATGGCGGCGTCACCTGGGCGCCGGTCTCGGGCCTCAACGACGATCCGCAATACCGGCAATGGATGGGCAGCGAGCAGGACGGCACGCCGGACGGGCCGAAGCTGCATTCGATCCTGATCGACCCGCGCGATCCCGCGCATCTCTACATGGCCATGTCGAGCGGCGGAGTCCATGAATCGGCCGATGGCGGGCGAAGCTGGATGCCGGTGATCAAAGGCCTCGAGGTGGTCGAGGATCTCGACCCCGCCAATGTC
>DATBBO010000392.1:0-4591 GCA_036270995.1 Dongiaceae bacterium
ACCTGGTTCACATTGTCCAACCCCTGGGTGACCTCCGCACGGGCGACCGTCAGGGCCGCTTCCCGCCGGTCGAACTCCTCGCGGGTGACGAAGCTCGACGCGACCAATTGCTTTGCCCGGTCGAACTCGGCCTGGGCCAGCTTCAGCGTGGCCTTGCTCTTGTCGAAATCGGCAATCCGCGCGTGGAGGAGGGCGACCTGGTTGTCGACATCCTCCACGGCGCGCTGGAGCTTCCAGCGCTGGCTGCGCGCCTGCGCCTCGAGGCCCCGCACGGAGGCGGTCGTTGCCACGAGGTCCGATTTCGCCGTATCCACGGCCGCCTGCTTCACGGCGACGGCGAGCCGATAGGGCTCGTTGTCCAGCTCGACGAGGAGATCACCCTTGCGCACGCGGTTGTTGTCATCCACCAGAACCCTCAGCACCTGCCCCGGCACGCGGGGAGCGACGAAGGTGACATGGCCATTCACATAGGCGTCATCCGTCGAGACGGTGTTGAAGGTCTGCTGAATCCAGGGGATGCCGAAGACCAGGGCGGCGATCACGACCAGGACGCCGATCGCCCCCAGCAGCAGCTTTTTCCTCTTGGCGGCGCGAACCGCTCCTGCCGGCGTCTTCTCGGAGGGCGCCTCCGACTGTGTCGATTTTACCCCCGACGCGCCTCCGTTCGCCGGAGCTTCGCCGGCTACACCTGAGGTCCCTCTTGCTTCACTCTCAGATTTTTCGGACGGCATGGCATTCCCTCCAGTCTCTGAGGAGGCCGCAACCACGATCCAGGAGCCGAGGCCGACCGGAGCGGGATATTCGCTCCGCCCCGTAAAGAACAACGATCGCCACGATATCGAAGGCTCCGCATTCCGTCTCGCCCTTCGCGGATCAGCAGGAGCGCCGCCGGCAGGGCAGCGGGGCCTGGGGTCCTTGATTGCGCCGTGAGGAAGGAACGGCATGGGTCCGCGCGCTCAGCCGCGGCTTGGCCGAGGTAACGGGCTCGACGGGCTCGATCCCGAGCTCGGCGTGACGCTGGGGTGGCGTGAGTTGCTCGATGTGGATCTCCGCCGTCCTGACCGGCGGCGTGCTCGCAGAGGGGAGCATCAGCGCAATCGCGATCGACAGGGGGAGCGCCAGAAATGCCGGCAGGAGAACGAGTAGTCCCCGCCTCGAGATGAGCCTCTTCCAGCATTCGCGCCCCAGCCGGCTGGCCAGGGGCAGGATCGGCGCAGTCCGCAGATTGGCGTTGTCGGCGGTCGTTGTTGCCACGCCCGTGCCGGCTGGCTTCGCATCGCCCGGCAATATGAGAGGGGAGCGGCCGAAGTCGCCGCCGGATGGTTCAGGCGCGGGCTCAGCGCGCCTCATGGTTGTGCGGCCGGTTGTGATTGATGCCATGCCCGATCGGCATCATCGCCTTCGAGGCGCTATCGTGACCGGCCGCCCACGAGAGGGCGCGGGAGGTCCACATAGCCCGAGGCGCGAAATCGCGTGTACCGTGCCAGGGAATCGGGATCGGCGGGGATGCCGTTCTGCTTGCAATAGGCCTCGAACTCTTGTCCGTCGAACTCGACCGGAAGGATGGCATGGCGCTGCTCGTGGAGCTCCATCACGGTGCGGCTGTAATCCGCGAGCCACTTGTCATAATCGGCGTCGAGGCAGAGGGTCCGAATCCGGGTGAAGCTCGAATAGTTCCGCCGCTCGATCCAAAGGAGCGGAAATTGCGCCATGCGTAATCCTCCCGCAGTGAAGACTGACCCCACTAGCGCAATCCTCCTAACGTCCGACCGCCCCGCCCCGTTCCCGGAAGAGCTGTGCGGCCATGGGGACCAAACCCCTGGCTTCCCGGATATCCTCCGGCCAAGCCGATTGATCCGGCTCGCGTATTCTCTATATATCGGGTGCGAATCCCACCGCAGCGGGCAGGTCTTCCCGTCGCGTTCCGGGGCCTGACCGGTCTCAAAGACCGGCAGCGGCAAGACCCAGAAACCCTGAAATCGAGAGAGAAGCCATGGCAGACGGATCGACGGTCGGACGCTTCGGAAGCGGGCGCGAGGTGCAGCGGATCGAGGATGCGGCCCTGCTGGCGGGCGCCGGCCGGTTCACCGATGACGTGTCGGAGCCGGGCCAGGCCTATCTCTGCTTCCTGCGCTCGCCCTACGCCCATGCCCGCATCAGCTCGATCGACCTCTCCAAGGTGCTGGCGCTGCCGGGGATCATCGCCGCGATCACGGGTGCCGACCTTCTCAAGGCTGGCGTGAAGCCGGCGCCGCTCGCGCCGATGTTCAAGCGGCCGGATGGCTCGCCGGCGGAGACCCCGCTGCGCCCGGCGCTGGCCCAGGATGTGGTCCGCTTCGTCGGCGAGGCCGTCGTCGCGGTGATCGCCGAGAGCCGCGCCCAAGCCAAGGACGCCCTCGACGCCATCGAGGTCGAATATGAGGAATTGCCCCATGTCGTCGATGTGAGCCAGGCAACGGCCCCCGGCGCGCCGCTGGTCTGGCCGGCGGCGGCCGGCAATCTCGCGGCCGAGATGCGCCATGGGGACGCCGCCGTCACGGAAGCGGCCTTCAAGAATGCCGCTCATGTCGTCAGCCTCGATCTCGTCAATCAGCGCCTCGCGCCCACGGCCATGGAACCGCGCAGCACGCTCGCCAGCTACGATCCGGCCACCGACCGGCTGACCATGCGCCTCTCGAACCAAATGCCGTCCGGCGCGCGCGACAGCCTGTGTGGAATTCTCGGGCTTCCGGTGGAGAAGGTGCGCGTCGTGGTCGGCGATGTGGGCGGCGGCTTCGGCCTGAAGACCGGAATCCACCCCGAGGACGTCATGGCGGCCTATGCCTCGCGCCTGCTGAAGCGGCCGGTGAAATGGACCGCGGAGCGGATCGAGGAATTCCTTGGCGCGACCCATGGGCGCGATGTCGAGACCCGTGCCGAGCTCGCCCTGGACGCGAACGGCAGGGTCCTTGCCTATCGCGTCCGCTCGCTCGCCAATATGGGCGCCTATGCGAGCACCGTGGGCATCATCATCCAGGTGCTGATCGGCCCCTGGGTCTCCACCAGCATCTACGATATCGGGACCATCGACCTCGCGTTCACGGCCATCCTGACGAATACCATGCCCACCGCCGCCTATCGCGGCGCCGGGCGGCCGGAGGCGATCTATCTCATCGAGCGCCTGTTCGATGCCGCCGCCCGCAAGCTCGGGCTCGATCCGGCCGAGATCCGCCGGCGCAATCTCATCGCGCCGGAGCAGATGCCCTATACCAACGCCATGGGGCAGGTTTATGACAGCGGCAAGTTCGGCTCCATCCTGGAGCAGGCGCTGACGCTCGTCAAATGGCAGGATTTCGCGGGCCGCGAGGCGGAGTCGCGCAAGCGCGGCAGGCTGCGCGGACGCGGGCTTGCCTCCTTCCTGGAATGGACGGGAGGGAATGCCTTCGAAGAGCGGGTCACCATCGCCGTCACCGGCGCCGGCGAGATCGAGGTCTATGCCACCACCGGGCCCATGGGGCAGGGGATTGAGACCTCCTATGCCCAGCTCGTTGTCGATGTCTTCGGCGTGCCGATCGAGAAGATCCGCATGATCCATGGCGACACGGACCGGGGCTCCGGCTTCGGCAGCGCCGGCTCGCGCTCCCTCTTCGTCGCGGGCTCCGCCGTGCGCCATGCCTCGGAGAAGGCGGTGGCGACCGGGCGGGAGCTGGCGAGCGATGCGCTTGAGGCGGCCAGCGCCGATATCGATTATGCCGAGGGCGTCTTCCGGGTGGCAGGGACCGACCGGCATATCGGCCTCTTCGAGCTCGCCCAGCGCCAGCCGGACCAGCGCATCTTCATCGACGCGACCAGCAAGGTCGACGGGCCGAGCTGGCCCAACGGCGCCCATATCTGCGAGGTCGAGATCGATCCGGAGACCGGGGCCGTCGAGATCCTCTCCTATGTTTCGGTGAACGATGTCGGCCGCGTGGTCAATCCGATGATCGTGCGCGGCCAGCTCGACGGCGGGGCCGTCCAGGGCATCGGCCAGGCGCTGGGCGAGCAGGTGGTCTATGACCGCGACACCGCTCAGCTCCTGACGGCGAGCTTCATGGACTACAACATGCCGCGGGCCGACATCATCCGCGATTTCGTCCATGTGCTCGACCAGTCGATACCCTGCCGGAACAATCCGCTGGGCGCCAAGGGTGTGGGCGAGCTCGGCACGATCGGAGCCACGCCGGCGGTGGTCAATGCCGTGATCGATGCGCTGGTCCGCGCCGGCCGCGCGGGCCATGCGGACAAGCTCCAGATGCCGCTCACTCCCGCCAAGCTCTGGGAGGCGCTACACTAGGGTCGTGGACGAGCAGGAGGTTCGAGACGATGCCCCGCAAACCCAAGCCCAATGAACCGGACAAGTACTCGACGCCGAAGCCCGAGGACCTGCCGGACGACCGGATCTCGAATCCCGCCGATACAAGCGGGCCGCATGGACCCGGCAGCGAGCCCTGGCCGGAAGATGAGGAAGTGGTGCCTGCTCCGGCGCCGGGCGGCAAGCGGCGCCGGTAATCCTTGCCTCACCGTTGTGGCGGCGTGCAGGGTTGCCGCGGCGGCTCCGGCTTGCGGATTGATT
>DATBBO010000393.1:0-4059 GCA_036270995.1 Dongiaceae bacterium
GTCTGGCTCGGGATGAGCAGGGGGCTGGGGATCGGCTTCTTCCTCAGGCGGGACTATTCCTACGGTGTCTATATCTATGCCTTCCCCATGCAGCAACTCATGGTCTTTCTGCTGCCGGGCGACCGGGTGTGGTGGGTCAATATCCTGCTCTCCCTTCCGCCCACGCTCCTGCTCGCGGCACTCTCCTGGCATCTCGTCGAGAAGCCGGCCCTCGCTCTCAAACGCCGCGCGAATATCCCGCCTGCACCGATACCGGCAGCGAAGGTTTCCTGATCGCTCGACCCTGACTTGCCGGATCGCCGGTCGGCGACCATCTCCCGGTAGATGCGTCAGCCCAGCCTGTTTCCGGAACCAAGCGGCGATCCCGGGGCCGATTCCTGGCCTGCTGGAACCGTGTTCACGATCGGGCACTCCACCCATCCGATCGAGGCGTTCATCGAGCTTCTGCGCCGGGCCGGCATCCGGCGCCTGGTCGATGTGCGCAGCGTGCCGCGCTCGCGCCACAACCCGCAATACAACAGCGAAACCCTGGCGCGCTCCCTCGCAGGCGCCGGGATCGACTACCGCCATATCGAGCCCCTGGGCGGGCTGCGTCACCGGCCGAAGGATGCACCGCCCTCGCCCAACGGCCTGTGGGAGAACGAGGCCTTCCGCAACTTTGCCGACTACGCCCTGACCCCCGTCTTCGAGGCCGGCTTCGAGGAACTCACCGCCCTCGCCGATGAGCGGCCGACGGCCATCATGTGCGCCGAGGCGCTGTGGTGGCGCTGCCACCGGCGGCTGATCGCCGACCGCCTCCTTGCCACGGGCCGGCCGGTCGCCCATGTGCTGGGCAACGGCAAGATCGAAGCGGCCCGGCTGACGCAGGGCGCGGTGGTCGGCCGGGACGGGACGCTCACCTACCCCGCGCTTGCGCCCTAGATGGAGATCGCAAGGATTAGCACTCTGCCGCCCTGAGTGCTAAGATATCGTCCTCAAACCGCAGCGAAGCCAAGAGCAGGAGGATTTCTCATGAAATTCAGACCCTTGCATGATCGCGTCCTGGTCCGCCGCCTGGAGCAGGAGGAGAAGACCGCCGGCGGGATCATCATTCCGGATACGGCCAAGGAGAAACCGATGGAGGGCGAGGTGATCGCCGTCGGCGCCGGCAGCCGGGGCGATGACGGCAAGCTCCACCCCCTGGACGTCAAGGCGGGCGACCGCATCCTGTTCGGCAAATGGTCGGGCAGCGAGGTCAAGATCGATGGGCAGGAACTCATCATCATGAAGGAATCCGACGTGCTCGGAATCATCGAGGGCGGCGCCAAGAAGAAGTAGGCGCCCGACTAAACTTTTTCGGTCATCGAGGAGGAAACCATGCCAGCCAAGGAAGTGAGATTCAGCGGCGATGCCCGCGAGCGGATGCTGCGGGGCGTCGATATTCTGGCCAATGCGGTCAAGGTGACCCTGGGCCCCAAGGGCCGCAATGTCGTGCTCGACAAGTCCTTCGGGGCACCCCGCATCACCAAGGACGGCGTGACCGTCGCCAAGGAGATCGAGCTCGCCGACAAGTTCGAGAACATGGGCGCCCAGATGGTGCGCGAGGTCGCATCCAAGACCAGCGACCAGGCGGGCGACGGCACCACCACCGCGACGGTGCTGGCCCAGGCGATCGTGCGCGAGGGCGCTCGGGCCGTCGCCGCCGGCATGAATCCGATGGACCTGAAGCGCGGCATCGATCAGGCGGTGGACGCCGTCGTCGAGGATGTGAAGAAGCGCTCACGCAAGGTCTCGACCAATGCCGAGATCGCCCAGATCGGCACCATCTCGGCCAATGGCGATCGCGAGATCGGCGAGATGATCGCGAGCGCCATGCAGAAGGTCGGCAATGAGGGCGTCATCACCGTCGAAGAGGCGAAGTCGCTGGCGACCGAGCTCGATGTGGTCGAAGGCATGCAGTTCGACCGCGGCTATGTCTCGCCCTATTTCGTGACCAATGCCGAGAAGATGCTCTGCGAGCTCGAGGACCCCTACCTTCTGCTCCATGAGAAGAAGCTCTCCAGCCTGCAGGCCATGCTGCCGGTGCTGGAAGCGGTGGTGCAGTCGGGCAAGCCGCTCCTTATCGTCGCCGAGGATATCGAGGGCGAGGCGCTCGCGACCCTCGTGGTCAACAAGCTGCGCGGCGGGCTCAAGGTCTGCGCGGTGAAGGCGCCGGGCTTCGGCGATCGCCGCAAGGCCATGATGGAGGATATGGCGATCCTCACCGCCGGCCAGCTCATCAGCGAGGATCTCGGCATCAAGCTCGAGAACGTCACGCTCGCCATGCTCGGCCGCGCCAAGCGGGTGCGGATCGAGAAGGAGAACACCACCATCATCGACGGCGCCGGCAAGAAGAAGGAGATCGAGGGCCGCTGCAACCAGATCCGCGGCCAGATCGAGGAGACGACCTCCGACTACGACAAGGAGAAGCTGCAGGAGCGCCTGGCGAAGCTCGCCGGCGGCGTTGCCATCATCCGCGTCGGCGGCGCCACGGAGATCGAGGTGAAGGAGCGCAAGGACCGGGTGGAGGATGCCATGCATGCCACCCGCGCCGCGGTGGAGGAGGGCATCGTCGCCGGCGGCGGCGCGGCCCTGCTCTATGGCATCAAGGCGCTGGCCAAGCTGAAGCCCGGCAATGACGACCAGCGCGTCGGCGTCGACATCCTGCGCCGGGCCCTGCAGACGCCGACCCGCCAGATCGTCGAGAATGCCGGCCATGACGGGTCGGTGGTCGTCGGCAAGCTGCTGGAGAGCAGCGACGCCAATCAGGGCTTCGACGCCCAGAGCGGGAGCTACACCGACATGATCAAGGCCGGCATCATCGATCCGACCAAGGTCGTGCGGCTCGCGCTGCAGGATGCGGCCTCGGTGGCGGGCCTGCTCATCACCACCGAGGCGATGGTGGCGGAGAAGCCGGAGAAGAAGGCCCCGCCCGCCGGCATGCCGCCCGGCGGCGACATGGACTTCTGATCGACGCGAGGAGCTGATGAAAAAGAGGGGCCGCGGTGCTCGCCGCGGCCCCTCATGACGGGAGATCAACCATGGCGACGCTCTCGCAGACGACACCGCCGCTCGGCTGGACCGCCCAGGATTTCGACCTCGAAGGCACGGACGGCAAGCGTCATCGCCTGGCGGATCTCCGCGGGGCCAGGGGCACGCTGGTCATGTTCATCTGCAACCACTGTCCTTATGTGCAGGCGGTGCTCGACGACATCATCGCCGATGCGCGCGAGCTCGAGGCGGCGGGCATCGCCTCCGTCGCCATCATGCCGAACGACACGCGGGCCTATCCGGCGGATTCCTTCGACAATATGAAGCGGCTGGCCAAGGAGAAGCGGTTTTCCTTCCCCTATCTTCTCGATGAGGCCCAGGCGGTGGCGCGCGCCTATGACGCCGCCTGCACCCCCGACTTCTTCGGCTTCAATGCCGATCTCTCCCTGCAATATCGCGGGCGCATCTACGATGTCCGCAACCGCCAGCGCGTGCCGGGATCGAAGCGCGAGCTCTACGAGGCCATGACCCAGATCGCCCGCAGCGGCCGGGGCCCGGAAGAGCAGACGCCGAGCATGGGCTGCTCGATCAAATGGAAGTAGCAAATGGAAGCAACGGGATGCGTGCCAACTAGGCGCCTATCTCTGCATCCCTGGCCTCAGCGGGTATGAAATCGGGTCCGGCCCTATCTACGGCCTGCAGATAAAGCGGTAGCGAGGGGGTCAAACCCGGCTGTCCGGCCCGCGGGCGGGACCGTCGGCAAAGGACCTGCGAGCAGACGAACATGGATCGCTCCATCAAGTCGCAGATGTGTACCAGAACCGGACGTTCGACCTCGCGGCGGCTTGCAGTTTAGCGCCAGGTGGTCCGCCAGGACCTACCCATTCTGATCCATAACGCGGCGGCGGCACTGCTCTCGTCTGGAATGCTCCATCCCTCAATCATCAGGCTCGCAGCACGCAATTCCGTCGGGAGGTGTCGGAGACAAAGCTGGGAGAAGAGTAAGCGTCGGGGCTACTGCCTAATGATACGGTGACCACCGAGATCTAC
>DATBBO010000394.1:0-5208 GCA_036270995.1 Dongiaceae bacterium
CGCCCGACACAGGCGACGAGGTGCAGCATGCGGTGGATTTTCGGTATGCTGGCGTCAGTACTAGCCACGTTATGCAAGGTGTTCAGCGTGCCGCCGGAGAGCATGGACGACGGCCGCCGCGGCAACCTGCCGCCACCCGAAGGCGGCATCTCCGCAACGGGTTCGAGGGGCTAGCGGCCTACCTTCCCCGTTCGCTGCGCCCCTGCGGATACTGGCGCCGGTATTCCGCCACTGCCTGCTCCATGGTGACGAACTGCCCGCCGCCGGTGCGCAAGTCACGGATCAGCCCCTCCAGCATCAGCATCCGATGACCCCGGCCGATGACATGGGGGTGGAAGGTATAGGTCAGGATCCCCCAGCCGTAATGCTCGCGCATATAGGTGAAGTCGGCGAGCCAGTTCTCCGCGACCAGCCGCGCGTTCATGAGGCCGGGCTGGATCACATTGGCCATGCGCATGTATTCGAAGGCCGGATAGTCGTCGAGAGTCCAGCTGATGGGCATTTCCACCAGCGCGGTATCGGGGCCGAAGACCAGCGGCTCCTCCAGCTTCGCGATGTCGCCGTCGCGGGCCTGATAGGGCAGGTAGTCATGGCCCATCAGGCTGCTGTCATAGACGAAGCCATGCTTCAGCAGGAGCTGGATGGAATAGGGGCTGAGGTCCCAGGCCGGCGAGCGATAGCCGCGGGCGGTACGCCCTGTCAGCTTCCTGATCGCCTCATTGCCGCGGATGAGCTCCCGCTCCTCGGCCTCGCGGCCCAGGCTCGCCGGCACGCGATGGGTCCAGCCGTGATGGGCGATCTCATGGCCGGCCTCGACCACCGCGGCGGCGCAGGCGGGATAGCTCTCGATGGTATGGCCGGGGATGAACCAGGTGGTGGTGATCGCCTCCCGGCGCAGCAGCTCGAGGATGCGCGCCGTGGCCACGATGCCGAAATCGCCGCGGGAGAGCATGGTGGGGGTGGTGAGCTCTCGCGCAATGGCGCCGGAGGTGTTGTCGTGGTCGAAGGTCAGGCAGACGAAATGCTTGGCCATGGTCGCCTCTGAACGTGTTCGCCAAGTCGGTCAAGGTAGTCGCATATGGCTGGTCTCGCCTCTTCTTTCCTTCGTCATCCCGGCGAAAGCCGGGATCCAGGATTGCAAGAGCGGGTGGGTTGCCCTGGACCCCGGCTTTCGCCGGGGTGACGACTAAGAAAGCCTGGCCACGACAATTCGCGTGCGAGACCTGCTATGCCGGAATCGCGATATGGGCGAGCGCCAGGCCATCGGCATCGAAGAGATGCACGGCGCCGCTTGCGGCGCTGACGGTGAGCGCGCTGCCCGGCTCGACCTTGCTGTCCCCCGGACTGCGCAAAGTGATGTTCGTGCCGTCCGCCAGATGCATATAGACATAGCTCGCCTCGCCCAGGCGCTCCACCGCATCGACGCTGCCTTCGAGGGCGACCGGACCGCCCTGGCCCGCGGACATGTGCTCGGGCCGGATGCCGAGCGTCACCTCCTGGCCCGGCGCCAGGGCGGCTTCGACCTTGCGAAGCCGGGTCTCGCGCCCGTCGGCCAGCGCGATTCGGGCACCCTCGGCATCGCTCGCCACGACGCGTCCCTTGATCAGGTTCATCTTCGGCGAGCCGATGAAGCCGGCGACGAAGAGATTGCGCGGCCGGTGATAGAGCTCCAGCGGCGCGCCGGCCTGCTCGATGCGGCCATGATTGAGCACCACGATCTTGGAGGCGAGCGTCATGGCCTCGACCTGGTCATGGGTGACATAGATCATGGTGGCGGCGAGCTGACGATGGAGCTTGGCGATCTCGATGCGGGTATTGACCCGGAGTGCGGCATCGAGGTTGGAAAGCGGCTCGTCGAAGAGAAAGACGCTGGGTTCGCGCACGATGGCGCGGCCGATGGCGACGCGCTGGCGCTGGCCGCCGGAGAGGTCGCGGGGCTTGCGGTTCAGCAGCGGCGTCAGATGCAGGATCTCGGCGGTCCGGCGCACCTTGGCATCCACCTCCGCCTTGCGCCCGCCGCTGAACTTCAGCCCGAAGGCGATGTTGCGGTAGACCGTCATATGCGGATAGAGGGCATAGGACTGGAAGACCATGGCGATGCGCCGCTCGGCCGGGGCCAGCTCGTTGACCCGCCGCCCGCCGATGGAGAGCTCGCCCGCGCCCACCGTCTCGAGTCCGGCGATGATGCGGAGCAGCGTGGTCTTGCCGCAGCCCGAAGGGCCGACGAAGACGCAGAACTCGCCATCCTTCACCTCGAGATTGATGTCATGGAGGATCTGGGTCGTGCCGAAGGATTTCGAGATCCCGCGAAGGGTCACGTCGGGCATGGCTACTTCACCGCGCCGGCAGTCAGCCCGCGCACGAGCTGGCGCGAGAACAGGATGTAGAGGACGAGGATCGGGGCGATCGCCAGCGAGAGCGAGGCGATCACCGCATTCCAATCGATGACATATTGGCCGATGAACTGCTGCACGCCCAGCGTGATGGTCTGCTTGCCGTTGCCCGGCGCCAGGATCAGGGGAAACCAGAGGTCATTCCAGATCGGCACGATGGTGAAGACTGCGACCGTGGCCACCGCCGGGCGCAGCAGCGGCAGGATCACGCTCCAGAAGATATGGTACTCGCCGATCCCGTCGCAGCGCGCGGCATCGCGAAGGTCGCGGGGGATCTGCTGGATGAACTCGGCCAGCAGAATGATGGCGAGCGGCAGGCCCTGGGCCGTATAGACCAGGATCAGCGCCGTCAGCGTGTTCACGAGGTTGAGATCAACCATGAGCTGGAGGATGCTGACGCTGCCGAGGCGGATCGGCACCATTACGCCGATGGCCATGTAGAGGCCGAGGAACGCATTGCCGCGGAACCTGTATTCCGTGAGCGCCCAGGCGGCCATGGCGCCCGCGGCCAGGACTAGCGCCACGCTGCCGATGGTGACCGTGAGGCTGTTCAGGAAGTAGAGGCCGAAATCGGATTTGGCCAGGACCTTGTCGAAGCCGATGAGGGAGAAGGTCTTGGCGGTGGGGAGCGCCAGGGGCTCGTTGAAGATGGCGCGCCGGCTCTTGAAGGCGTTGACCAGGATCAGCAGGATCGGGCCGATCGCAACCAGCGTATAGAAGAGAAGCGCGCCATGGACGGCGATGCGTCCCAGCCGCGGCCTTGCGATCGGCCGCGTCATAGCGCGTAACGCTGCATGCGGCGCTGCACTCCGAAGAGGTAGATCATCACTCCGATCAGGATGATGAGGAACATCATGGTGGCGACCGCCGCCCCCATGGTGGGGTTGCCGAGCTGGAGCTGATAGCCGAAGAAGGTCCGGTAGAAGAAGGTGCCCAGGATGTCGCTGGCGAAGTTCGGGCCGGCCAGCGTCCCCTTCACCGCGTAGATCAGGTCGAAGGCGTTGAAGTTGCCGACGAAGGTCAGGATCGCGACGAGGCCGATGGTGGGCAGGATCAGCGGCAGCTTCACATAGAAGAAGACATGGAGGTGATTGGCGCCGTCCACCGTTGCCGCATCCACCAGATCCTCGGGGATGTTCAGCAATGCGGCATAGATGAGCATCATCGGTATGCCGACGAACTGCCAGACCGAGATGAGGGAGATGGTGACCAGCGCCGTGCTTTCCTGGCCGAGCCAGGGAGCGAAGAGCTGCGGCAGGCCGATCGCCTTGAGGAAGCCCTCGGACACGCCCCAGAGCGGGCTCAGGATGAGCTGCCAGACGAAGCCGATGATGACGACGGAGAGCATGGTCGGCAGGAAGATGAGAGTGCGATAGAGGTTGCGCCCGAAGAGCTTCGGCAGGCTCAGCATGGCGGCGAGCGCGATCCCGATGATGTTCTGCACGATCACATGGATGACAAAGAAGATGAGATTATTGACGAGGGCGTTGCGGAACTGGTCGGCCCAGACCGGAAGGCTGAAGAGATCGACGAAATTGGCGAGCCCGGCGAAATGCGCCACGCCGTGCTCGTCCTGGGTATAGAGGGCATAGCGGATGGTATCGAGCAGGGGATAGATGGAGAAGACCGTGTAGATGAGCGCCGCCGGCGCCAGGAACACCAGGATATGGCTCCAAGGCCGGCGGCGCTCTGACGCTGTCTGCTCGGCAAGGCTCACATCACCCCCCACCCCGGCCCTCCCCCGCAAGGGGGGAGGGGGATCGATGGTGTCGTCGTCAGCATCTCCTATTGCTTATGCGGCGGGTACCAGCTCGCCAGGCCGTCTTCCAGCTTCTTGGCACCGGCCTCGGGCGTCATGGTGCCGTTGATCACCTGGGAGCTCACATTCCAGAGGTCGTTCTCGAGATTGGGATTGCCGCGGGAGAGGATCTGATAGGAGTTGCGGATCGTGCTCTCGCAAGTCTCGCGCCAGGAGAGGAAGGTCTTGGCCACCGGGTCCTTCACCTCGACCTTGGCGTTGGAGAGCGAGAAGAAGCCGGGAAGCGCGTTGGAATAGAGCGTGGCGAATTCCGGCGAGGCCACCCAGGAGAGGAAGGTCTTGGCCGCCTCGACATTGGGCGATTTCGCGTTGACACCCATGGCGATGTCGGTGTGGTCGCTGATGTAGCACTTTGACGCGCCCTCGGGTAGCGGGGGCGGGAAGGCGCTGAACTCGAAGTCCGCCTGCTTGCGGAAGATCGGGATGTCCCAGGAGCCCGCCGGATAGATGGCGGCGCGGCCGAGCGCAAAGAGGTTCTGGCTGTCCGAGTATTTCTGCGCCTTGTAGCCATTGCCCATATAGGGAGCCCAGCTCGCGAGCTCAGTCAGATCGGCGACATAGGGCGCATCGGTGAACTTCGCCGTGCCGGCGATCAGCGCCTTGCGGCCCTCCTCGCCATGCCAGTAGTTCGGTCCGATATTCTGGAAGCCCATGGTGGCGGCCTCCCATTGCTCGGCGGTGCCCAAGTCAATGGGGGTGTAGCGGCCATCGGCCTTGATCTTGTCGAGGATCTGGTGGAACTCCGCCATGGTCTTGGGCGGCGTCAGCCCCAGTTCCTTGAAGATCTCCTTGTTGTAGATGAAGCCGTGGATGACCGAGGCCATCGGCATGCAGAACGTGGTCTTGCCGTCATCGGTCTGCCAGGCGCTCTTGGCGACGGGGGAGAAGTTCTCGATCCCCTTGATGTCGTCGACGGCAACGAGCTGGCCCTTCTTGTAGAGCTCGAGGGAGGCGTCGAAGGGCCGGCAGGTGATGAGATCGCCCGCGGTGCCGCCG
>DATBBO010000395.1:0-6142 GCA_036270995.1 Dongiaceae bacterium
GCATGAACTGCTCGTCTTCGGCGGTTGCAGCCACGGCCATGACCGGAAGCGCCGCCGGCAGGACAGCCGCGCAGGCCCCCGCGGTGATGACGAGGCGGCGGCTGGCAAGTGCCGCTCGCTCCGCCGGCGCGCCGTCCTCAACTGTGCTCATCGCTCAATCCCCTTGATCCCTTGATATCGCGACAAGCATATCGAATCGGTCTGGCGGCACCAACAGGCTAAGGCCGGTCATGGACAACATTTCCGTGCTGCTGCAAGCGGGGATCAACCTTACGTTGTCAAGGCCATAGGCAGGCAGCAATATAGGCTGAGCTGGCGTTTCGGACGCGGCGCGGGTCGGGAGAATGCATCGGGGCTATGGGGGAACCTTCGAATCCGAGCACGCGTCTGCGCTGCTGGTCGCCCATCCAGGCCATGAGCTCCTTCTCCATCATTGGCTGGAGAGGGAGCATCCGATCGTCTTCGTGCTGGCCGACGGGTCCGGGGGCAACGGACAGGACCGTTGCGCTGCATCGGTGCGTGTCATCCATGCGGCCGGCGCCAGCATCGGCCCGGTCTTCGGATTTGCCTCCGACAAGCGCTGGTATGCCGCGATCCTGGCCGGCGAGCGCGAGCTCTTCGAGGGAGCGCGCCGGCTCATCGCCGCGGCCTGCCGCGATGCCCAAGTCCGGCGCCTCGTTACCGACTCGGTCGAGCTCTACAATCCGATGCATGACCTCTGCAACGCGCTCGCGGCCGGCGTCGCGCGGGAGATCCGGCAGGACGGCGGCGAGATCGAGCTTCTCGACTATGCGCTCGAGCATCCCAAGCTGAAGACCGGCCCGGCGAGATTGGAGCTCTCTCTTCCGCCCGACGCTCTGGAGCGCAAGCTGACTGCGGTCGGCTCGTATTTGCAGCTCATTGCCGAGGTCGAACGGCGCAACTGGCCGGCCTCCGCCTATCGCTGGGAGAGGCTCTATGTCCGGGACGCGGGTTGCGCATGGCCGGCGGAACCCGCGCATGAGCCTTTCTACGAGTGGTTCGGCCGGCGGCGCATCGAGGAGGGCCTCTACCGCGAACTCATCACCTATCGCGTCCATGTCCGTCCGCTGGCGATCGCGCTGAGCGGCGAGCCCGCGTCATGAGCGCAGGTTCGCCGGCCGGGCTGCTTAGGCCTTCGCTTCCAGCGCCTGTTTCAACCTCGCGTTCTCCTCGGCGAGCTGCAGCAGGCGGCCGACCAGATCGTGGCCCAGCCCGTCCCAGGACAGAGTCGGGCTGGGAGCGGCGCGCGGTAGCGCCTCGCGCAGGAATCCGCTCAGCGCCAGGACATAGTCCTCCTCGGCCACCGGCCTTGCCTGCATATCCTCGATCGAGAGCCGGTAGAGCTCTAGATAGCGGTCGAGCAGCTTGGAAAAATCCGCCTGCTCTCGGGTAAGCGCGGAAAGGGCCTCTGACCCAGCAGCATCGTAACGCTCGATCTCCGATCGCAGATTGGCCGCCGTTGCGGCGCGCGTGAGGCTCCGCAGCCCGTAGTTCTTCCTCCGCAGCTCGCTATGGTTTTCCCTGCTCGCCAAGCCTGCCATTCCGCGCTGATCGCAGACGATGACAGCACAGCCGGCGCAGATGGCCTCGAGGGCGGACCGCGCGCTGGCAAAAACCAGATCGACCTCCGCCAGCATCGCCTCGGGATGCGCCGTGGACCGTCCCAGCGGCGCGCCGATGGCCTGCAGCTCGATGCCCTTGTCGATGCAGATTTCGAGGAGCAGGGGAAAGAGCGCCGTCGCCTTGCCGAAGACCGCGGCCTTTTGCGGCTGCTGCGGAAGCGGTCGGGAGCGCGGAGAGATGCGCGTCAGCTCGACCCCGTTGGGAATGAGCTGAATGCGTGCCGGGTCGATGCCCGGGGCGTGGGCGATGCGCTCCATGCAGGCTTCGTCGACACCGACATGGAAGCGCACCTGCGGCAAGGAGATGGGGGCTTCGATCCCGAGGGTCCAGGCATGGCAGACATTGATCGCGGGCGTGTGGGGGAATCTGACGATCGCCTCGACCGTCGGGACGGAGTGGTGCCCATGGATGACGTCGGGCGGATCTTTCACGAACCGCAGGTCATCGATGACCGGGACGCCCGCGGCACGCAGCTCGAGTCCCGGCTCGCCGATCAGGGGTGTATAGACAATGGGCGAATGCCCGCGAGTCATGAGCCCCTTCGCCAGATCGCGGGTGACGCTTTCGGAGCCCCCGCGACCACGCATCCAGACATTCGTCAGCAAGACGCGCAGGCCCTGCCGGGGAAGGGGACTCTGCTGCTCCATGAGAGGCTCTTCCGATCTCTTGGCGTCTTGCTTATCCGCGCCGAGAGATTCGCCGTCAACCGCTCAGGCCGGGATGGCGCGAAGGAAGCCGGTTTCCCAGCAATCGGCGGCCCTCCACATAGCTGCGGCCGTGTGTGACAAACTGTTTTATAAATTCAATTCAAAACGTGGACACATATTGTCCTGCTCGGCATCCGGGGCGAGCCTAGGCGGGCGGGGATTTCTCCTTGCCCGACGACTTCGCCCACTGGGTTTGATGGGCGGCGATCGCGTCCATCACCACCGCCGCCATCCTGAGGCTCTCCGGTGAAAGCGCCTGCGCGGCTGCTACGACCCGCTGCAGATATCGAGCGCCTTCTTGCGAGGAAGCGTTGGAAGCCTGGAAGCCCAGGAGCTCATTGGGAGTCGTATGAAGCACGCGGCAGATCCGGGCCAGCATGGCGAAGTCGGGCTCGCGATGGCCATTCACGTAGTTCGTATACCGGGATTGGCTGATGCCCAGGCGCCTTGCAATCGCAGCATCGGACAACTCCAGCTGCCGGCCGCGCGCTCGAAGCTGCTTGCAGAAGGGACTCACCCACTTCTCTTGCCGTCGAACGGATCAGCGGCGTAATCAACAATTCGTGATTACTGAAATATACCCGCAACACCCCCGAAGGGCGCGGTTCAGCCCGCTGCCGGGTGCGACAGTCCTGCTTTAGCGGGTGCGAGGGCTAGGAATCGCGGCAGGATTGGAAGGCAGAGACGCGACCATAGGTATCCCCGCATCCGCCTGTCTGCATCCCCGCCGATGTGGGACGGGCAACGGAGGTCGCAGAATCCGGTGCGCTCGAACCTGAAGAACCAGCGCAACCCTGGAGCAGGACCGCGCATAGAAGCCCGATAGCGGCATATCTCATGGCCCTCTGTCCTCTACTTTTGAGAGATAAACCCGAAGCTCCAGGCAAAGCCTCGCCTTCCCCGAAACCCCAGCATGTCCCTGCCTCACCGACACGCCAGCCCCTTGGGCCGAGAGACAGGTTACGGAAATGTTAGATGGTGCGCGGGGCCGGAAAAGCAACCGCGCAATGGTTGAGCAGTGCTGCGCGTCCCGCATCGGGGGGTCTTGCCGCTCGGCGGGGGAAGCGACCCGGAAGCCCTTGCGGCCGGACTGGCCCCTCCCCAGAATGACGCCGGCCTTATCACGCCGACGGACAGGGCTTCCATGAAAAGGCAGTTGGACATGCTGGCGGGCTACAATGCCTGGGTGAACAGGCGCCTCTATGGCGCGGCCGCCCGCTTGTCCGAGGCCGAATATCGCGACGATCATGGTGCCTTCTTCGGCTCCATGCACGGGACCCTCAATCACCTCCTGGTCGGCGATCGTATCTGGATGCAGCGCTTCACCGGCAAAGGCGAGGCGCCGGCACGGCTCGACGAGATCCTTTATGAGGATTTCGCCACCCTCGACGAGGCGCGCCAGCGCGAGGACCGCCGGATCATCGAGTACATCCGCGGCCTCAGCGAGGCCGACCTCGCCGGCACCTTGCGTTACCGTACTACCCGCAGCCCTGTGGAGATCGAGCAGGAGCTGACACCGCTGCTGATCCATTTCTTCAATCACCAGACCCACCATCGCGGGCAGGCCCATGGCATCCTGACCCACATCACTGGCGAGGCGCCCTCCTTCGATCTGCTGATCTATCAGCGCGAGACCGGGATCGGTATCCGTGCGGGCCAGGGCGGCGATTTCAGCGCGCCGGAGACGCGGGGTTCCTGAGGCGGCGCTCATCGCCGGTCCGTGCCCGGCAAAGGTAGGCCGCGCGGCGGGACGGGTGAGGACTGAACCAGCGAGGTCGTCGTCTGGCCATAAGCGAGGAAGCGGTCGAGCAGGGGATCGAGATCCTCCAGTCTCTCGAGATAGACCCGCATGACGAAGCAATCCTCGCCGGTGATGCGGTGGCACTCCACGACCTGGGGCAGGCGCTGCGCCAGCTCGCCGATCTTGGCGAGCTTGCCCGGCATGGGCCGGACCCGTAGGAAGGCCGAGATCGGATAGCCCAGCGCCCGCGCATCCAGCTCCAGCCGATAGCCGCGTATGATCCCGGACTCCTCCAGGCGCTGGATGCGCTCGCGCACGGCGGGCGCCGACATGCCGATGCGCCGGGCCATCTCCGACACGCTTCTGCGCGGATCGTCGCGCAGCAGACGCAGCAGCTTCACATTGCGCGCGTCCAGGAGAAGATCGTCGATCTGAAGCTGCATCGAGCCCAACTCCTCTGATACGAAGGAAAAGCAGCGATAACACCTTAGATATAGCATGAAAAGCGGTGTAGTGACCCACCATCTTCGAGGCATGGAGCTCGCGGAAGCGACGATGGCTCGCAACGGGCGGCGTCAGTGGGACGAACGCCTGCCGCCCCATGCCTATTTCGTCATCAGCGCCATCTTCCACTATCTGGGACCGGCCTTCGCCGTCCTGCTCTTCGCCCATATCGCCCCGCTCGGCGTTGCCTGGCTGCGCATCGCGAGCGCCGGCGCGGTCTTCGCCCTGTGGCGGCGGCCCTGGCGCTATCAGCGGCGTCTGGGCGCATCCGAGCGCAGGCTGGTGGTGGCGCTCGGCATCGTGCTGGCGCTGATGAATGTCAGCTTCTATCTAGCGATCGCGCGGCTGCCGCTGGCGACCGTGGGCGCCATCGAGTTCCTGGGGCCTATCGGTCTCGCTGCGGCCGGCCTCGGCTCGCGCCGCAACCTCGCGGCCCTGCTTCTTGCCATCGCAGGCGTCTGCTTCCTGACTGAGCTCAACTTTCCCGGCGCGGCGCTCGGCTATGCCTTCGCCTTCGCCAACTGCGCGCTCTTCACGCTCTACATCGTCCTGGGGCATCGCATCGCCGGCGCCGGCGGCGCGACGGGAATCGACAGGCTGGGCGCGGCCATGCTGGTGGCGGCGGCTGCCGCGGCACCCCTCGGCCCCGCCGATGCCTGGCCGGCCTTCGGCAATCCCGCTTTGCTCGCGGCGGGCATCGCGGTGGGGCTGTGCTCCTCCGTGATCCCCTATGTCACCGATCAGCTGGCCATGGCGCGGCTGCCGCGGGCGAGCTTCGCCTTGCTGCTTTCGCTGCTCCCGGCGACGGCCTGCGGCATTGGCCTCCTGGTGCTGCACCAGATGCCCTCGCTGCGCGATCTCGCCGGCATCACCCTCGTCATCGCCGGCGTCGGCCTTCACCGACCGGCGAGTTAGCGCGGTCTATCACCCGTATATTCTCCATATTCTTCCGTCATCCTCGCGAAAGCAGCGATCCAGGGCAACCAGCCGGATCTGCAGCCCTCGATTCCCGCTTTCGCGGGAATGGCGCTCCAAAGTCGGAAAGGCTCACTCCCTGAAAGGATACGGCCCAGGAAATCCGTCGATGACGGCGGTATGGGTGACCAGCCCCGATTCCGGTCGCCAGAGATGGAGCTGGAATCCGGGTGGCTCCAGCACATAGCGCGCCTCGCCATCAGCCGTCAGATCGAGCATGACCTGATGCGCCGTCGAGGGGCCGGTCGAGGCCATGGTGCCGGCGAAGGGTGCCTGGATCGGGCGATGGACATGGCCCGAGATGACCCGCACCACATGGCCATGGCGCCGGACCATCTCGGCCAGCACCTCCGGGGCGGCCAGCCCCATCTCGTCCATATGGGCGATGCCGGTGGCAAAGGGCGGGTGATGGGTCATGAGCAGGGTCGGGCGATGCGGCTGCTCGGCCAGGCGCGCCTCGAGCCAGGCCCGCCGCTGCTCGCAGAGCCGCCCCCCGGCCTCGGGAGGCTCGATCGTGTCGAGGGCGATCAGGCGCAGCGGTCAGTCCTCCACCGTGTAGTGCAGGAACTCG
>DATBBO010000396.1:0-7972 GCA_036270995.1 Dongiaceae bacterium
CTCGGGCAGGCGCTCGATCAGCAGCTTGTAGAGCGCGGCCTCGGTTTCGGGATCGAGGGCCGAGGTGGCCTCGTCGAGGAAGAGCCAGTCGGGGCGCTGGAGCAGGGCGCGGGCGAAGGCGAGACGTTGCTGCTCGCCCGGTGACATGCGGCGATCCCATTGATGGCTCTCATCCAGCCGGCCCGCGTAGTCGCCGAGGAGGCAGGACTGGAGCGCCTCGGTGATCTCGCTGTCCAGGAAGCTGCCTGGCGCGGCCGGAAAGGTCACCGCATGGCGCAGGCTGCCGATGGGCACATAGGGTCGCTGGGGGAGGAAGAGAAGACGCCCGAGTCGTGGCCGCAGGATGCGCCCAGCGCCATAGGGCCAGATGCCGGCGATGGCGCGCAGCAGTGTGCTCTTGCCCGCACCCGAAGGTCCGCTGACCAGCAGCCTCTCCCCGCGGGCGATCGTCGCATTCGTGCCGCTCGTCAAATGCCGACCGCCGGGCAGAGCGAGCGCAAGTTGCTCGAGGGCGAGATCGGCGCCCTCGCTATCGACTACCTGGATTCCGGCCCCGTCGGCCCCGATTGCTTCGGCCCGGATCATGGCTTGCTGGAAGCTGATGAGTCGGTCCGCGCTCGCCTTCCATTCCGCGATGTCGGTGTAGGAATTGATGAACCAGGAAAGCGCAGTCTGCACCTGGCCAAAGGCATCGGCCGTCTGGGTCAGCACGCCGAGGGTGATGAGGCCCGCAAAATAGTGCGGCGAGGCGACGACAAAGGGAAAGACGTTGGCGAGCTGGTTGTAGAGAAAGTTGAACCAGTAGAGGCGTCTGGTGAGGCCGATGACCCGGTGCCAGTTGTCGAGGATCTGGCTGAAGCGCTGCCACAGGCTCGTCCGCTCATCGGCCTCGCCGCTATAGAGAGCGACGCCCTCGGCATTCTCTCGTAGCCGGACCAGCATGAAGCGGAAGTCGGCCTCGTAACGCTGCTGCTGGAAGCGGAGTGCGGCGAGGCGCCGGCCGATCATCTGGGTGATCCAGCTCCCCGCGCCGGCATAGACCAGCGCGACCCAGAGCATATAGCCGGGAATCGAGATGCTGGCGCCGGCGATCGCGAAGCTGAAGGCCCCGGACAGGCGCCAAAGGATCGTCAGGAAGGAGACGAGCGTCGTCGCCTGATTGAGGAAATCCGCAGCGAGCCTCAATGTCTGATCCGGAAAGTTCTTCAGATCCTCCTGAATGCGCTGGTCCGGGTTGTCGGTCTCGCGACCCGTGAGTTCCATGCGGTAGTAGGTACGCCGCGACAGCCACTGGCCGAGATAATGATCGGTGAGCCAGCGGCGCCAGCGCAGATAGAGTAGCTGGGGCACATAGTAGCGGTAGACGTCGATGGCGATGGAGATGGCGGCCAGCGGACAGAAGATCAGCATTTCGTGCCAGAATCTGGCCGCGTTCTTGTCCTGAAGGGCGTTGAAGAAATCCGCGTTCCAGCTGTTGTACCAGACGCTGGTCGCGACATCGCCGAGGTTGAGCGCGATGATGAGAACGAGGAGGCCGCGGGCGACCCAGCGCTCCTCTGAGAACCAGTAGGGGCGTGTCAGGCGCCACAGCGCGCTGAGGAATGGGCGATTGAAGGCATCGGAGAGGGAAGCGGGCATTGGAGCCTCTTGCCGGACGGGATGGCGAACGGGCCGATCCTAGCAGCGCTACCCGGAGCAGAGCGCATTACGGCGAGGAGAGATTTCCAGTGCCCGGAATCAGATCGGCCCGGCATCCAGGGATGCCGGGCCGATAGGTTTGAAATTGTCCAGCCGATTGGTCTAGTGGCCGCCGAGCCGTCCTCCGAGGCCACCGACAGCACCACCGGCCGTGCCTGCTGCCCCGCTGACGGTATTGCCGACACTGCCCCGACGGCCGCGCCCGCCGCATTCCCGGCTGAGCTGACGGTGCCCCCGGCCGAGGTGACGACGCCGCCGGCCGCGCTGGCGACGTTGCCGCCTGCCGCTCCCGCGGCACCGGCGGCGGTGCCAGCCGCGCCTCCCGCTACCCCGGAGCCGCTGGTGCCACCACCCGAGGCGCCCGATGCCGCGCTGGCCGCGCCGCCAGCCGGCGCGCCCGCCGAACCAGCCGCCCCGCTCGCGGCGCCCTGAGCGCCATTGGCTACCGCGCCGGCGGCGGAGCCGACGCTACCGGCCGAGCCGGTGCCGGTATTGGTCTGACCCGAATTACCGCCGACGGAGACGCCGCCGTTCGGGTCCGTTTGCACCGTCGTCGTGCTCGAGCCGATGCTGGCATTCAAGATAGTGACGGGCTTCGAACTACCGGGCGTCGTGACGGTGGCGGGATTGTTGCCGTTCGGCGCCTGCGCTCCGACCAGCCCGCCCTGGCCGCTGCCCGGCCCCGCCGCGGCAGCGGCGCCGACCAGGTCGCCATTGCCGCTGTTTCGGCCCGACCCCAGACCGACGCCGACCAGACCACCGCGTCCGGTATTGGCACCGGAGGCAACGCCTGCCCCGGCGAGGCTGCCGGAGCCGCTGTTGTCACCGGAGGCGACGCCAGCGCCCACCAGCCGGCCCTGCCGCGGCAGCGCTGCCCACCAGGCCTCCCATGCCGCTATTGTCGCCAGAGCCGACACCCGCACCGACGAGCCCGCCCGTGCCGCTATTGTCGCCCGAGCCCAGGCCGGCGCCGATCAGCCCGCCATTTCCGGTATTGGCGCCGCTGCCGACGCCGACCGAGACCGCACCGCCCGAGATCCCCGTGCCAGGTGTTGCGCCTGTGCCGGCCCCCGAGCCGATCGTGCCGCCGGAGGTCGTGCTTGTTCCCGATCCGACGGTGCCGACGCCAGGCGCACCGGTATCGGGGCCCTGAGGAACCCCGGCCCCCGGGGTGCCCCCAGGAGGCGTTCCACCGGGAGGCGTTCCACCGGGAGGCGTTCCGCCGGGGGGCACGGCCTCAGTCGGCGCGCCAAGCGCCGCCTGTCGATTCTCATCCAGAGCCGCGCAATCGAGCGCCGTCGGTCCGCCAAGACAGGCGACGTTGCTGGTGCTCGTTTCCGTCCGCGGGGGCGTCAGATCGACAGCCGCGATTTGGCCTGGCGGCACAAAGCTGCCGATCGCCAGCCCGCCGGCAGCGCTGAGCGCCACGACGGAGCATAGGGCCGTTCCCGCCAGAAGCAGAGCGGACAAGGATCGCCGGCTTCGTGCAGCCTGGACAAGTTGCGAGATTTCTCGACGCATGGTGGGATTTCCCTCCTACCTGTCCGACCCGGCCGGCCCCGCAGGGCGGCTCGGCGGGGTCAGGGAGCGCCAGCCGGTCACCTCCCTGGTGTTCCGTCGAGGGCGCGCGCCCTCGCAGCTCTCCCATCCAACCTCTCTTATTCATGGGGCTTCGATCTGCTGCAGGGCCGCTTGGAAGGCGTTCCTGCAACGCTCGCTCTCCGGACCGAGAGAGGACACGGAGGAGAGTGCGACCCAGCAATCAAAATTGACCTGCGCGATGGCTTCGGTCTTGGGATCGGCGCCGGCCTTCAGCCGCGCCAGGGCGGTGACCAGGCTGCGCCGGTCGCGCATCATGGCGTCCTGCTTGTCATGGCTGATGGACCAGTTGGTCGGCCATTCGGGATCGATGTCGTAGAGCGCGCGTGCGCGCTCGCTCTTGTTCCGGAAGTAGCTCTGGCCCGCGGCGTCATGGGTCTTGAGATCGACGAACTTCGCGATCTCCAGATAGCCCTGGGCGAGCGCCTGCTTGAATTCGCTGGCCTGGTCCGCCCTAGCGGCCTGGGCCAAGCAGAAAAGGGCGATTGCACCCGCCAGGGATGGCAGAAGGCAGTGCTTGAAATCGTCCCAAAACGAACGGTTGCCCCTTAAGTAATACATGAATCACCGCGACAGTATCGGCGTCACCGTAATTAACACCGCGCTGGGCCTGGAGTTGCGACGACGCAGGGCCATTCGTGGGCAAGGCTGGGCATTGCAGAATTATTAATCGGATGAGGACGTTCGATTCAAAGGACTGGCGCCGCGCAAAAGGTGACTCGGCAAAGGCGTTGTTTTCAGGCGTTTGGCGGCATTCCTGGAGGCAGTCTTCGGCTTTCCGGGATAGCCGCCATTGACCCGTTCGAGGTCCCGAAGGCTCTCTTGCCGGTATCTGCTGCCATCGCTGGGCGCAATCACGGGGAGTTGATGGCGGACCGCCCGCCCCCTCCCTGGTCGCGACCCGCTCTTCCCGGCTCGAGCCCCAGGGAGCCGATTCGAGCCTGAGGTCGAGCGGGCCCGGCCACGCCCCGACGGCAGCCTAGCTCAACAGGAGGCACGCGACTGCCAGGTTCCCCACGGCCGATGAACGACCTAGCATGGGCGCGGGTTGGGCGTGGCATTGAGCGCGCAGGGCGCCGTTGAGACGAGGCCAGCCCGCCGGCGAAGGAGGAAAATCATGGGCGCTCTCATCATCCATCACAAGGTCAGGGACTTCGACGCCTGGAAGCCCCATTACGACAAGCATGCCCCGGCGAGAAAGGCGGCCGGTTTGACGAAGGACCACGTATTCCGGGCCGTTGCCGATCCGAACATGGTCACGATCGTCATGGAGTTCTCCGACCTCGGCAAGGCCAAGGCCTTCGCCGGCTCGCCCGATCTGGCACAGGCGATGAAGGCGGCCGGCGTGCTGGGCGCGCCCGAGATCCACATCATGAACCGGGCGGACTAGGACCCCTCTCAGGTGGAAGAAAGGAGCGGCGCCCGAGTCCGGGCGTTGGAATCCTGTTGACAGCAAGGGAATAAAATCCTATGATAAATCTATGATCGCCGATAGTCCGAAGGCGACGTCGCGGATGCAGCACAGGCGATCGAACCGGGGGAGCGGTGACGGATCGCCGGGATCGTTCAGATGGCGAACTCCCCGGCGAGCTTTTTCGGCACCGCGGCGTTCTGCAGCCTGGCATAGTCGGGAAGGCCATCCTTGAATGGCGGATAGGCTTCGCCAGCGATGAGCGGCGCCAGATAGCGGCGGGCTGCCGCGGTGATGCCGAAGCCGTCGCTGCTGATGAACTCGGGAGGCACGAACCTCTCCCGATTGGCGACGTCGGAGAGCGGCGCCTCGACGATGTCCCAGCGATAGGGCGCATCGCTGAGGCGGCGGATCGCCGGCATGACCGCGCTCCTTCCGGCGAGGGCGAATTCCACGGCCGACCGACCGACGGCATAGGCCTGCCGGACATCGGTTTCGGAGGCGATGTGGCGGCCCGAGCGCTGGAGGTAATCGGGAACCGCCCAGTGGCATTTGCAGCCGATTTTCGCACTTATCAGGCTGGTGATGAGCGGGGCGACGCCGCCCAGTTGTTTGTGGCCAAAGGCATCTTCCGAGCCCGAAGCTGCCAGGAACTCGCCGTTAGGCTGCTTGATTCCTTCCGACACGGCGATGACGCAGTGGCCGTAGCGCTCCAGAACTTTCGCGACCTTGGCCAGGAACCGGCCTTCATCGAACACGATCTCGGGTAACAACAGGATGTGGGGAGCATCGCCTTCCCGTTCGGCGGCGAGCGCGCAGGCGGCGGTCGTCCAGCCGGCATGCCGTCCCATGACCTCCAGAGCAAACACCTTGGTCGAGGTCCGGCTCATTGCCGCCACGTCGAACGCCACTTCGCGGAGCGAGGTGGCAAGGTACTTAGCCACCGAGCCGAAGCCTGGTGAGCAGTCGGTGACGGCGAGGTCGTTGTCCATCGTCTTGGGGATGCCGATGCTCACGATGGGATCGTCCAGCGCCGCACCGATCTGGCTGACCTTATAGGCTGTGTCCTGGGAGTCGCCGCCTCCGTTGTAGAAGAAGAAGCCGATGTCATGAGCCCGAAACACTTCGATCACGCGTTCGTATTGGGCGCGGCGGTCGAGAAGAGATCCGAGCTTGTAGCGGCAGGAGCCGAAGGCGGCACCCGGGGTGTGTTCAAGCGCAGCGATGACGGCATCGGATTCGAGACTGGTATCGATCAGGTCCTCGGCCAGGACGCCGACGATGCCATTCCGCCCGGCATAGACCTTGCCGATCTTCTCCGGATGCCGGCGCGCGGTTTGGAGCACGCCGCAGGCCGAGGCGTTGATGACCGAGGTTACGCCGCCAGACTGGGCATAGAGAGCGTTCCTACCGGCCATGGCAACTCTCCAGAGGAGAATGACAGTCGGATGACGATCAAGGCCCCCCGGGCGAGCACTGGAGCGCCTGTGTCACTTCGATCATAGCACCGGTCGGTCATGTCTCGCAGCACCGCGAGGTCGCGATCTCAACGAAACTGCGGAGAGGCGAAGCCATGGGTAGGAGAAGAACGGCTGGCCGCGATCCCGACAAGCTGCTCCGCGATGCTCTGCTGATCTCGCTCAATCGCAGGGTGGACAAGGGGAACAGCACCAAGCGGTTCCAGAAGGTGGCAGATGCCCTGGTCGATGCCGCGATGAAGGGCGAGCTCACCGCACTGCGAGAGATCTTCGACCGCGTCGACGGCAAATTCCCCAATGGCACCGTCGGCAATGGGAAGAAAGTACCGGGTGAGCTTCGGATCCGATGGCTGACAAAGGCCGACCTGCCTCCGAAATCCTAGTCCCCTATCTGCCGCGCGATGCCTTTGAGCCGTATCACGAGCGAACCGAACGCTGGGCGGTTATGGTCTGTCATCGCCGGGCGGGCAAGACGGTGGCGGCGATCAACGACCTGCTCCTGCGTACCGGGCGCTGCCCATGCAGCAAGCCCCGGGCAGCTTATATCGCGCCCCTTCACAAGCAGGCGAAGGACGCGGCCTGGGCCTATCTGAAGGAATACGGCCTTGCGATCCCCGGAGCGGAGGCACGGGAGACGGAGCTCGCCCTCGAGCTGCCGAATGGCGGCCGGGTCCGGCTCTACGGCGCCGACAACCCGGACGCGCTGCGCGGCATCTATCTGGACCAGGTGGTGCTCGACGAATACGCCCAGATGCGTGAGGGGGTGTGGAGTGAGGTCATCCGGCCGGCGCTGGCGGACCGCCAGGGCGGAGCCACCTTCATCGGCACACCGATGGGCCGCAACGCCTTCGCACAGCTCTGGGAGCGGGCAAAGGTCGATCCCACCTGGTTTTCGCTGATGCTGAAGGCGAGCGAGAGCGGGCTCCTTCCCGAAGCCGAGCTGGCGGCGGCTCGCAGGGATATGAGCGCCGACCAATACGCGCAGGAGTTCGAGTGCAGCTTCGACGCCGCGGTAATCGGCGCGTATTACGCGACGTTGATCCAGCAGGCCGAGGCCGATCGGAGAATTGGCCGGGTGCCCTGGGAACCGAAGCTGCCGGTGCACACAGCCTGGGATCTCGGTATCGGCGATTCGACGGTCATCTGGTTCTTTCAGCTCGCGGGACGCGAGGTCCGGGTCATCGACTATCACGAGAACAGCGGCGTCGGGCTTTCGCATTATTTGGGCGAACTTCTGGCGCGGAAGAGCAGGGGTTGGGCCTTCGGAGAGCATGTCCTCCCCCATGACGCGGAAGTGCGGGAGCTTGGCACCGGCAAGAGCCGGGTCGAGACGCTGCGGGAGGGCGGCATCAACCCCCGCGTGCTGCCGGCCATGCCGGTGGATGACGGGATCCAGGCCGTGCGCGCGCTGCTGCCGCGCTGCTGGTTCGACGGCGAGCGCTGCGCCCGCGGCCTGGACGCGCTCCGGCAATACCGCCGCGAATATGACGATCGGCTGCGAACCTTCCGCGGGCGGCCGCTGCATGACTGGACCAGCCATGCGGCAGATGGCTTCCGCTATCTCGCGATGGGTTTGCCGGAGCCGGCCGCCAGGATGAAGCCGATCATCTATCCGAAAGGGGCCTTCGTATGAGCATCACCGGTTCCATGCAGCTGGCCAGCAAGGTCGAAGAGCTCGAGCGCAGGGTGGCCATGCTGGAGTCCGACAAGGCCGGCCTACTGGAGAAGGTGGATAGGCTGGGGCGGGAGTTCGCCGGCTTCCGGATGCGGGCGGGCCGGAAGGATG
>DATBBO010000397.1:0-5448 GCA_036270995.1 Dongiaceae bacterium
GCTGGCATCCCGCGACCGTTCGAGAGCATGGCCCAGCCCTGGGGCGAGCTCTGCTTCCTCGCTGTTGTCACCGCGACGGTTATCCTGCTCTATCTCGTCATCGAGCGCGCCTGGCATTCCCCCTGGGGCCGCACGCTTCGCGCGATCCGCGAGAACGACGAGGCGGCGGAGGCGGCGGGGAAGGACGTCATCGCCTATCGCGCCCAGGTCTTCGCCCTTGGCTCGGCGGTGATGGGCCTCGCCGGCGGGCTCATGGCCCATTATCTCAAGTTTATCGGCCCCGAAGCGACGGAGCCCATCCTCACCACCTTCCTCGCCTGGGTCATGCTGATCGCCGGCGGTAGCGGCAACAACCGTGGCGCCGTGCTGGGCGCCTTCGTGATCTGGACCATCTGGTCGGGCACGGAGCTGCTGACTCAGCGCCTGCCGCCGGACTGGCAGACGCGCTCCTCCTATATCCGCGTCTTCCTCATCGGGCTCCTGCTGCAGGTCGTCCTCCAGCGCTTCTCCCAGGGCATCCTACCGGAGCGCCCGCCCCAGCCGAAGCGATCGGAATCGCCGTCGAATCCGGACTGAAAATCTGTAGAATGCCGCCGACAAATCAGACTCATCTTTATGGGGGAGGAAGTAACGTGCTGAGATCATTTGGAAAATTCGTCCTGGCGGGGGTTGCCGCGGTGCTCCTCGCCTCGAGCGTGCCGGCCCAGGCCGATGACGAGGTCAGGATCGGCCTCCTCTTCGACGTCACCGGGCCGGTCGCCAATTTCGTGCCGCCGATGCTGGATGCGGCGAAGCTGGCGATCGACCAGGTGAACGCCCAGGGCGGCATCCTCGGCGGCAAGAAGCTGGTGAGCATCGTCGCCGATACGCAAGGCTCGCCTCAGGTCGCCGTCGACGCCGCCAACAAGCTTGTCAATGCAGCGAAGGTGTCGGTCGTGGTTGGCGCGCTCCTCTCCGGCACGACGCTGGCCTCGGCGCAGAGCGTCATCATCCCCGCCGGCGTGGTTCAGATCTCGCCCACGGCGACGACGCCGGTGCTGACGGACCTCAAGGACAATGACTGGGTCTTCCGCGTCGTGCCCAGCGATGCCATCCAGGGACCCGTGCTCGCCAAGATGCTGATGGACAAGGGCATCACGCGCGTCGCGCTCACCTATGCCAACAACGATTACGCGGTCGGCATCGCCGGGACCTTCCGCGACGCCTACAAGAAGCTGGGCGGCACCATCACCGCCGACATCCGCCATGAGGAGAAGAAGAGCAGCTACCGCACCGAACTCGCCCAGCTCGCCAAGGGCAAACCCCAGGCGCTCGTCCTGATCGCCTTCGCCGGCGAGAGCGGCATCACCATCGTCAAGGAAGCGCTGGAGGGCGCCTTCTTCACCCAGTTCATCGGCACCGACGGGCTGCGCGACAAGCTGCTGATCGACCAGATCGGCGCCGACAATCTGAAGTCTGCGATGTTCACTTCGCCGAGCGCGCCGCCCGGCACGCCCTCGCTCGAGGCCTTCGAGAAGGCTTATACCGCCGCCTATCAGTCGACCAAGGACAAGCTCTTCATCCAGCAGGTCTATGACGCGACCTTCATCGCAGCACTCGCCATCGAGAAGGCGGGATCCACCGACCGCGCCAAGATCCGCGATGCGCTACGCGATGTGGGAAGCGCTGGGGGCGAGGCCGTTGGCCCGGGCGACTGGAAGAAAGCGGTCGACTTGATCGCCGCGGGCAAGAAGATCACCTATGTCGGGGCCGCCTGCCCCTGCCAGTTCGACAAGAACGGCGATGTCGCCGGCACCATCGGCGAATTCATCATCGAGAACGGCTCCTTCAAGCAGGTCGGCGTCGTCACGCCCTGAGGATCGAACAACTCCGCTATCTTGGCGGCCCCGCCTTTCCCGGGCGGGGCCGCTTCCCATTCCGCGAGGGACCCTGATGCTGCGAGTGCTGATCGAACGGCCGCCGACGGTCGATGAGGATGTGGGCCGCTCCAAAGCCGATTATCTTGCAATTGCCAAGCGCTACCCGGATATCGCGGAGCGGATGCGCGTCGAGTTCTGCGGCACTGATGCTGAGCGCGAGCGAATGCTGGCCCGCGCGGAAGTCTTCGTCGGCTGGCAATTTCCAACGGAAAGCCTGGCGCGCCGCGCACCGCATCTGAAATGGATCCAGCTCACCGGCGCCGGGGTCGAGCATCTTCGGCCCTTCGACTGGATGCCGCCGAGCCTGAAGCTCACCAATTGCAGCGGCGTCCATGGGCCGAAGGTGGCGGAGTTCGCCACCATGTCTCTCCTCATGCTCAATTCCCACATGCCCTTTCTCGCCACCCGGCAGCGCGCCCATCGTTGGGACCGGCGTGCCTCCGGGCGGATCGAGGGAAAGACGGCGGTGATGGTCGGTCTCGGCGGCATGGGCGGGGCGGCTGCCCGCGCGGCGAAGCGCCTCGGCCTCAGGGTCATCGGCGTCAACCGCTCCGGCCGGCCAAATCGTGCCTGCGAGCGGACGCTGCCCGTCGGCCGGATCGCCGAGGTCCTGCCGGAAGCGGATTTCCTCTTCCTTGCCGCGCCGCTCACAACCGCCAGCCACGGGCTGATCGGACGGCGCGACCTGGCCTTGATGAAGCCCAGCGCCGGGCTGGTCAATGTCGGGCGCGGCGGGCTGGTGGACGAGACGGCGCTCGCTCGCGCGCTGCGGCGGAAGAAGCTCGCCGGCGCCATCCTCGACGTCTTCGCGATCGAGCCCTTGCCGAAGGAATCCCCGCTCTGGGACACGCCCAATCTCCTGGTCGTGCCCCATGTCTCTTCTGACGACGAGCTGGACTACATGCCGCGCAACTACGACCTGTTCTTTCGCAACGCCGGCCGCTTCCTGGCAGGCCGGCGGCTGATGAATCTGATCGACCCGACGAAAGAATATTGAGGAGCGCGCCCCGATCGGGGTTCGAATTGCAAGGCGACGGTCGAATGGGCGGAGCGATGCCGAGGGAGCGAGGGCCCGTATGAGCCGAGCCGTCGTCAGCACGCTCGAGGAGCAGGACCTACCGGAGGCCGGGCGGATCCTCCGCCTTGCTTTCGCCACGTTCCTCAGGGCTCCGGACCCGGAGACCTTCTGGAGCGATCGGGACTACGTCCGCAGCCGCAGCCGCGCCGCCCATGTAGCCTCCTTCGCCGCCAAGCTCGACGGAGAGCTGGTTGGCTCCAATTTCGCGACCAACTGGGGCAGCTTCGGTTTCTTCGGGCCTCTGACCGTCCATCCCGATCTGCAGGAGCGCGGCATTGCCCGCGCCTTGCTCGACAGCACGATGGCGCAGTTCAATGCCTGGGGGACCCGTCATGTCGGGCTCTTCACCTTCGCGCAGAGCGCAAAGCATGTCGCCCTCTATCAGAAATACGGGTTCTATGCCCGCTTCCTGACCGCGATCATGTCCGCGGCGGTCGCGCCGCAGCGACAAGCGGTAGGCTGGTCGCGCTTCGCTGCACTGAGCGAGGCGCAGCAGGAAGAGGCCCTGCAGTCCTGCAGGGAAGTTTCGGGCTCGCTCTATCCCGGCCTCGATCTCTCCGAGGAAATTAAGACCACGCATGCCCAAGCTCTTGGGGACACGGTGCTGGTCGAAGGCGAGCGCGGCATCGCGGCCTTCGCGATCTGTCACTACGGGCCGGGCAGCGAGGCCGGCGCTGGACTCTGCTTCGTCAAGTTCGGCGCAGTCCGGCAGGGGCCGTCGGCTGAGCGCGACTATCTTCGCCTGCTCGATGCTTGCGAAGCCTTGGCGGCCGCGGTCGGGATGCCACGGCTGCTCGCTGGCACGAACATGGCGCGCCACGAGGCCTATCGCCACCTCGTCGCCCGCGGATACCGCACCGAGATCCAGGGCGTGGGCATGCACAGAGGTAACGACCCCGGCTATTGCCGCCCAGGTGTCTACGCCCTCGACGATTGGCGCTGAGTCTCGGCCGGCTGAGGCCGTCAGGCGGCGTCGCGGAGGGCGGTACGGGCGGTCAGCACCTCCTCGACCCCGACGATCTGGGCCAATGCGGCGGCCAGCAGCGTGCCATCATTGTCGGTGAGCCCGGCGATTTGGAGATCGACCAGGAGAAGCTCGCCGGCGGCGGTGCTGTGCCAGCTCCTCGGCATCAGGCTGCGCCGGGCGAGGGCCTGCACGACCCGCGCCATAACGCCGATCTCGGCGCCGGCGCGTAGTGACAGGCAGAAGACGGATCGCGCGGGATCTTCGGGGTTTCGCGGCTCAGCGGCCGGGGGACGGTTCGATGACATGGCATTCCAGCTCCTTGGCGGGGTGATCGACGCGAGCAAGACCAACCAGGCGCCCGATGGACGCCTGGTGGCTAATTCGCGCCCCGCGAAGTCGAAGGGATGCGGTCATGGGAGAAGGTTAGCCGGTCGCCCGGCGGAAGAGCAAGCCCCGCTTGACCTCGAAGCGCATGAAGATCTCCAGCGCAATGGCGAGGCAGAGCGGGCGGGTTAGCAGGCGACCGAGCTCTTGCCGCGCCTCGGCGAGCCGCCCGCCGCGATAGAAATGCATCGCCAGCGAGCTGTGATAGCGCCGCCAGATGGCGGGGTCGGAATCGATCAGCGCCCGATGCCGTGCCAGCAGGCGCTGTAGGTGGTCGATATGGCGTTCGGCATCGGCAGAGCGGCTGAGGCTGGCCTTGGACAGGGCATGAACCTTGATCAAGGGCTCGGGCAGACAGCGCCAGCTTCCACCGCTCTCCACCAGCCGCATGAAGAGATCCGTGTCCTCCGAGATGGTAAAGCCGGGATCGAAGCCGCCGAGACGGCGCAGGGTTTCCGTGCGGAAGGAGACGCCGCAGCACCCGGCGAGCCGGATGACGAAGCGCCGCGAGCCCGCCCAGCGCTCCCATCGCTCGACCTCGCTACGCCCGCCGGGCAGTGCATAGAGCACGCCGGTCCAGCAGAGATCCGGGACCGGTGCATGGCGATGGGCCGCAAGCGTGGCGGTGAGGAAACCCGGGAGCAGCTCGTCGTCATCGTCGAGGAAGACGGTCACAGAGGCGCTGACCACCGCGAGCCCGCGGTTGCGCGCTGCAGCCGCACCCTGCGCCTCCTCGTTGCGCAGCACCGTGAGCCGCGGATCGCCGATGCCGGCGAGATAGAGCGACGTTCCGTCGCTCGAGCCGTCATCGACGACGATGACCTCGAAAGGCGCCTCGCAGACCTGGGCCAGCACGCTCGCCAGCGCGCGGGGCAGTAGGTCGGCACGATTATGGGTGGGAAT
Source organism: Dongiaceae bacterium (assembly GCA_036270995.1). Taxonomy (GTDB): domain Bacteria; phylum Pseudomonadota; class Alphaproteobacteria; order Dongiales; family Dongiaceae; genus DASXQK01. The sequence goes on from DATBBO010000397.1 coordinate 5,252, forward strand.
GACGATGGCGATGCCGGGGGCGATGGCGGGGGCGATGGCGGGCGCGGCCATGGGCCGAGACCTTAGACCATGGGACCAAAGGATGCACCCCAGCCAATGCCGTCATGCGCTATTCTGCCGCCCGGCATCAGGGGAGGAGCCGCCATGGAATTGGATCTCAAGGACATCGCCTATCTGCCCACCACGGGCGTGCGGCG
>DATBBO010000398.1:0-3796 GCA_036270995.1 Dongiaceae bacterium
TCAGATGGAACAGCGCGCCGGGCCGCCCGAGGATCCTCGGTAGCGCTTCCGGCAGTGTCGCAAAGGGCGTTTCCTCCTGCAGCAGGATATCGAGCCGCGGGTCGGCGCAGAGTTCGAGGGCAAGGGCCAGGCGCCGGCGACCATCCCAGCGCGCCCGCCGATGCGGCGACACTGCGCCAACCTGGGACGCGTGCAAGGAGAGCCGCTGGCTGTGGAAGGCACTGCCCAGCCCGATCTCGACCCGGCGCGTGCCATACCAGCTGAGCTCGATGACGCTGGCCTCGAAGCCCGCCAAAGAGAGGGCGAGGTCGAGGCCGGCGGCCTCGCCCGAGGCATGGAAGACGAGGTCGCAGTCCCGCGGCAGATCGCCCCCGGGAGGTGCGAAGCGCACGCCCAGGGCCGATGCCACCCTGCCCCGGCTCTCGTCGATATCGATCAGCGTGACGGAGGTCTCCGGAATTCCGGCGGCAAGAAAGGCGGTGAGGCAGCCGATGCTGCCGGCGCCGACCACGGCGATGCGATCTCCAACGACAGCGCCGGCATCCCAGAGCGCATTCAGCGCCGTCTCCATCTGGGCGGCCAGGGCGGCGCGCGGCGTGGGCAGCTGCGCCGGCACCCGCACCACCGCCGCAATGGGCAGCGTCATGCGGGTCTGATGAGGATGAAGGCAGAAGACGCGCTCGCCCTCGAGATCCGCCGGGCCATCCTCCACCTGCGCGACCATCGCGTAGCCGTATTTCACCGGGAAGGGAAAATCGCCCTCCTGAAAGGGGCAGCGCATGCGCTGCCACTCGCTTTCGGGAATCTGGCCGGCGAAGACTAGGGATTCGGTTCCTCGGCTGATGCCGCTCACCAGCGCCCTCAGGCGCAGCTCCCCGGGCCTGGCGGCGGGCGCCGAGGCCTGCCTGATCTCGGCCCGGCCCGCAGCGACCATCCAGAGCGCAAGGGCCGCATCATCCGAGATAGGCGCCACCGCGAGCTCTCCCCTCACACAAGTTTTACACCCGGGTGATCGGCGCCGGATATAACAGAGTAGTGATGGAAAGCCCTGCTGCGGAATCGCTTATCGGCCGCCGTCTGGCGGTGTTCGGGCTGACGGCCGGAACCCTGCTCGGCTTCACGATCGCCACGGCCCATGTGCTGGGCAGCGGCGGCTGGTCCTGGCCGCGGCTGGCGATCCTGATCCTTTTCCTCGCCGGCATGCCCTGGACCTTGCTGGCCTTCTGGAACTCCCTTATCGGCTTCGTGATCCTGCGGCTGGTGGCCGATCCGGCCCGCTTTACCAATCCCGCGCTGCGCCGCACGCCGAAGGAGGCGCCGATCGCCTCGCGCACGGCGATCTGCCTCGCCATCCGCCATGAGGGTGTCGCCCGCGTGTTCACCCGGCTCGAGGCCATGATCAAGAGCATCGAGGCTTCGATCTGGTCGCATCACTTCGCCTTCCATCTGCTGAGCGACAGCAGCCACGGGCCGATCGTCGCGGCAGAGGAGGATCACTTCGTCGCCCTCAAGGCCCGCCATCCGCGCCCGGGCTTTCTCCACTATCGGCGCCGGCCCGCGAATATCGGATTCAAGGCGGGCAATCTGCGCGACTTCGCCGAGCATGCCACCGGCTACGACCACATGATCGTGCTGGATGCCGACAGCCTGATGTCGGCGGACGCCATGCTGCGCCTCGTGCGCGTGATGGAGGCGAACCCGCGCCTCGGCATCCTCCAGACTCTGGTGGTGGGCCAGCCCGCGGCCAGTGCCTTCGCGCGGATCTTCCAGTTCGGCATGCGCCACAGCATGCGCACCCACACCACCGGCATCGCCTGGTGGCAGGGGCCGAGCGGCCCCTATTGGGGGCACAACGCCATCATCCGTCTGGCGCCTTTCGTCGCCCATTGTCGCCTGCCGCTCCTTCCCGGCGACCCGCCCCTGGGTGGCCATGTGCTGAGTCACGACCAGGTGGAGGCGGCGCTGATGCGCACGGCGGGCTACGAGGTTCGCGTCATCGCCGACGAGTTCGAGAGCTGGGAAGAAAATCCGCCCAGCCTGCCGGATTTCATCAAGCGCGACTTGCGCTGGTGCCAGGGCAATATGCAATATCTCCGGCTCCTCGCCCGGCCGGGGCTGCGCCCCATGGGGCGCTTCCAGCTCCTCAATGCCATCTTCATGTATCTGGGCGCGCCCTTCTGGGTCCTGATGCTGATCGCGGGCCTCCTGGGCGCTTTGCCGTCTCTCACGGCGGGCGCAAGCGCCTCCTACCCCTCGGCACTCGCCTTCGCCCTCTACATCGCCACGCTCCTGATCGGCTTCGCCCCCAGGCTCCTGGGGGTGATCGATATCCTGCTGCAGCCCGACCGGCGCGCGGCCTATGGCGGCGCCGGGCGTCTTATCGCCGGCGCTCTGATCGATGCAATTTTCAGCTTGGCCATGGGCCCGATCATGATGGTGGCCCAGACGCTGTTTCTGGCAGGGCTCGGATTCGGCCGGCGCGTCGCCTGGCAGCCGCAGAACCGCGATGGCCACAGAATCCCCGTCGGAGAGGCCCTGCGCGGACTTTGGCCGCAGCTGCTCTTCGGTGCGCTGCTGGCCGCGGGCCTCACGGCCCTGGCGCCCGGCGGGCTCGTCTGGGCGGTGCCGACGCTGGGCGCCTGCGCCCTGGCGGTGCCCTTCGCCTGCGTCACATCGGGTCGCTGGATGGGCCGCTGGATGATGCGCTGGCATCTCTGCGCCATCCCCGATGAATACGCGCCGGCGCCGGAGATCCGCCGCGTCCAGAATCTCGAAATGGAGGTCCCGCGCGAGGCGGCCTAAGGCGGCCAGTCCGCCGCGGCCATGCGCCCGACGAGCGACACGAGTCCCTCCACCGCCCTGTCGACCAGCGCCTTGCCCAGGCTGGCCGAGGCAAGCCGGGGATCGCCGACCACCCCGCTTCGATTGAGATCCGTCGTCATCCAGGCCCAGGGCGCGGGCCCGTCGGGTGGCAGCCCCTCGGGATAGCGCATCTCAGCCGCTGCGGCCTGCTCCATCGCCACGAGCTCGGGGCGCAAATGGAGCATGACCGAGGTCTCGATCCACCCCGCATGCCAGTCCCGATCCGGCGCCTCCGCCGGCGCGAGTGCCGCCGGATCGGCCAGTGCTTCCCAGTGGACCTGCGCCACGAGCAGGTCGTGGTCGCTGCGCAGCCGCATGGCCGTGACGGCAATCACCGGCGGGTTGCCCCCATGGCCGTTCAGGATCAGCAGGCGCTGCAGGCCCGCAGCTGCCACGGACGCGCCGAGCGCGGTCCATCCCGCGGCGAGAATCTCCGCTTCGAGGGAGAGCGTACCCGGCAGATTGCCATGCTCCCGCGACCAGCCGATCGCCTGCAGGGGCAGCGCCACGGCATCGGCCATCTCATTACGCCGCCCGGCTGCCTCGAGGATGCCCTGCAGGATCAAGGCATCCGTGCCGGTCGGAAGATGCGGCCCATGCTGTTCGGTCGCGGCCACCGGCAGGATGACGACCGTGGGATCGCCGAGCCCGGCGATCTCGCGCGATGTCATCTCGCTCCATTGCTTCAACATCGCGCTCTTTCTATCAGGTCGCCGCGGCCGGCGGCAGGGAGGTTTGCGGGCCGCTCTGGACCTCCCGGTCGAATTCCTCCATAAGGCCAGGGTCGATTCAAGAATCGCGGCATCCACGTCCGCGAGAGGGGGACGATCCGCCCATGAGCAGCGCCGAGGCTGCCCCAGCGAAGCTTTGGACCCTGGTGTCGGGGCTCTCCTGCACCGTGGTGATCAAGCCCCGACCAGGCGCCGTACCGAGC
>DATBBO010000399.1:0-3710 GCA_036270995.1 Dongiaceae bacterium
GTTCGAACGGGACATCAGACTGCTGACGGAGGCACTGAAGCAGGAGCCGGAGAATCATCGCTACTGGTTCTACCTGGCACAGTCCTATCGCGATGCCGGACGCACCGCCGAAGCGGTGGAGGCCTACGCAAAACGGGCCGCGATGGGAGGCTGGGAGGAGGAGGCGTGGTATGCGCGCCTAGAGCAAGCGCGGGGCCTGCGCAAGCTCGGTGACGAGGGAGGGTTCCTGCGCCAGGCGCTGGCGGCGTTCAACCAGCGCCCGCAGCGCGCCGAGCCGCTCTACGACCTTGCGCGCTTCTACCGCGAGCGCGGGATGAACGATGCGAGCGTCCTGTTCTCCGAGCCCGGCGTCGTGCTGCCGCGGCCGGAGGAGGACATTCTGTTCATCGAGGACTCCGTCTACAAGACTGGGCTGCAGGAGGAATACTCAATCTCGGCGAACTACGCCCGCGATCCGGTCCGCCGCGACCGCGGCCACGCGGCCTGCAACTGGCTCGCGCTCAACCGGGAGACCCCCACTGGCGCGCGGGACCTCGCCTGGGCGAACCTGTTCTTCTATGTCGAGCCGGCGGCAACGCTGCTGCCATCCTTCACGGCCCAACCGGTGGGATTCGCCGCGCCGGCCGGCTATCGCCCACTGAACCCCGCGGTCGTGCGGCGGGGCGAGCACATTTTCCTCGTCCAGCGCACCGTGAACTATACCTTGACGGAAGACGGCCTCAGATATCAAACGCGCGACAGCGCGCCGATCCATACGCGAAACTTCGTGTTGCGGTTGAACGAGGCACTGGAGATCCAATCGGCAGCGGAGATCCTGCCGCCGGCGGACCTGCCCAAGCCCGCCTATAGCCTTGTGCTCGGCTTCGAGGACATGAGGCCTTTCATCTGGAAAGGCGCGCTCTGGTGCTCGGCCTGCGTGCGCGAGCTGACGCCGGAGGGATGGTGTCAGCAGGTGCTGGCGCGCATCGACGAGAGCACGACGGGAGAGTGCCGGGTGGTCGACTGGCGGGTGCTCCGCCCGCCGGGACCGCAGCTGCACGAGAAGAACTGGATGCCCCGGGTCCTCGATGACAAGCTGCAGTTCGTCTATCTCTGCGATCCGACCATCCTGGTCGACGAGAGCGCCCTCAAGATCGCCGAGACCATGCCAGCGATCAGCGCGCCCCACTTCCGCGGCGGCTCGCAAGCTATCCCCTTCGCCGGCGGCTGGCTCGCCTTGATACACGAGGTCCAGTGGCGGGCGGCGATGGGACGGCGCTTCTACCAGCATCGCTTCGTCTGGTTCGACGATGCCGGCGCGCTGCGCGGCGTGAGTCGCCAGTTCTACTTCCGTGCCAAGGGGATCGAATTCGCGGCAGGCCTTGCCTGGCACCCCGACGGCAGGCGGCTAATAATCTCCTACAGTGTCGCCGATAGCGAGGCCTGGATCGCGACGGTCGCGGCCGCCGAGGTGGCGGCAGCGCTGGAGAACGTCGCCCGGCTTCGCTCCGGCAAGCCCGCGGCCGGCGAGGCGGCGGAGCCTCTACCATGGCATATGTCGGCCGAGTGCGGGACGTCGCCGCAATTGGCCGAGCGCGGCGGCACTGGTGGCCGTACTCGGTGATCGGCCATGCTTTAGAAATGGCCGCCGGTTCGCCCGCTTCCCACAACTGGCGGGGACCGGGCAGCCATGGGCGAAGTCCCGGCCACAGCCCGCGAACCTCGCTCTCCCCGCCGTCACGGCTCGTAGAGCTTCGCCGCCAGATCCGGATGAATATTGCCGCCGGTGAGCACGGTCGCGAGCCGGTCGCCCGGAATCTTGTGGGCGGCGATAGCGGCCAGACCTGCGGCGCCGGCGGGCTCCAGCAGCAGTCCCAGCGTGCGGGCCGCGATCTTCATGGCGCGCAGCAGGGCCGCATCGTCGACCACGACCATCTCGTCGACCAGGACCCTGAGCCGCTCGACGGAGCGCGCGATCGGCGTGCGGATCGCCAGCCCGTCGGCGATCGTCTCGGGGCGGGCCGAGATCACTTTTCCCGCCTTCCAGCTCTCCGCCATGGCGGGCGCGCCGCCGGCGCAGACCCCGATGATGCGCGTGGCTTTGGAATGCGCCCTCAGCCAGAGCGCGATGCCGGCAATCAGGGCGCCGTCGCCGACCGGAATGACGGCGGCATCGATCTCACCCGCCTCCAGCAGCTCCTTGCCGATCGTCCCCGCCCCCTCGCTGATGGCCGGGACCTCGCCATCCTCGATGAAGAGCCGGCCCGGCGCCATCTCGGCATGGCGGCGGGCGGCGAGCTTCGCCTCGTCAGCGTCCGCCCCGTTCACCTGGACGGTGGCGCCGAACGCCCTCATCCGGGCGAGCTTCATCGGATTGACATCCACGGGCACGAAGACGGTCACGGCGATGCCCCGGCTGCGGCCCGCATAGGCAACCGCCTGGCCGAAATTGCCGGCCGAGGCGCAGACCACCTCCTGCTTCGGATCGAGGAAGCGCGCATTGAAATCCGCCCCGCGCCCCTTGAAGCTGCGGACGGGATTGGCCGTCTCGACCTTCAGCAGCACCCGCCTTCGAAGCGCGGCGGAAAGCTCCTCCTCCTCGAATTGCGGGCTGTTGCGGAAAACCGGGTCGATCAACCGGGCCGCCTCCTCGATCCTGGCGAGAGAAAGGTCGATAGGCTTCACGCAGGCGCTCTCCTGTTTGCTTAGGGCGGCCCCTTAGGGTGGCGTCGTCCGCGCCGCCTTCGATCCCGGCGACCCGAAGGGCTCGCCCGCTCCGGTCTCCGCCAGCAGCTTAAGGCTACGCATGTACTGGGCCCAGAGATAGCTGAACATGCCGAAATTCTCATAGGGATGGGCAAAGCCGGTCTGGCTGAAGCGGAGGTTGACCGATTTCTCCGCCGGCGTGATGTCGAAGGTGATCCGGGTCCCTTGCCAGTCGGGCGGCACCTGCAAGGCCGACCAGGCGACATGGCGCCCGGGCTCGAGCGCGTCGACGCGGAAGGCGAGCCGCGCCAGGCCGGCGAAACCGAACTCGTTCACGGCGCCGACCCTGGGCTCGGCCTTCGTCTCTGGCGTCCACCATCCGGCCAGCCCCTCCTCGGTCGTCAGCGCCTCGTAGAGCCGCTCGGGCGTAGCGGCGATGTCGAGGCTGAGCAGGATGTCGGTGGTGCGGCGATCCCGGCCGTTGAAGACGGCGGCGAAATTCTTGGTCTGCTGTGGCCAGCCCCGCCCGGTCTCCAGATACTGCTGCAGGCTGACGAGGTAATAGGCCCAGCCAGTGTTCACCAGCGCAAAGCCTTCGCCGGCCTCCCGGAAGCCGCGATGGGCGAAGGAGAGCACCGTGTTGTCGCCTTCCGCCTGCAGATCGAAGCTGATCCGCGTGCCCTCCCAGCCGCCGGGCGCATTGGCGGAGATCGTCGTCCAGCCGACGCGGCGCGAGGGCTCGAGCTCATCGACCCGGACCCGGGTGATGCCCTTGCCCTCGTAGAAGCCAAACTCGCCGGCGCCGCCGATCCGGGAATCGAGCTCGGCCTCGCGGGTCCACCAGTTGTGGATCCCTTCGGCGGTGGTGAGCGCCTGGTAGACGCGCGCGGGCGCGGCATGGATCCGCAGGAGATGCAGGATGTCGTGCATATGTTGTTCCCTTTCGCCAGCTCAGCGGTGGTGGGAGATCTCATGAATATAAGTTATTGCTTACCGTAAGTATTAACTTACCTTTGGTCAAGACC
>DATBBO010000400.1:0-13343 GCA_036270995.1 Dongiaceae bacterium
TCTCATGGCCATTCCAGCGGTATTTCAGACGCCAGAGGCGCGATCCCCTGGGCGTGACGTAGAGATACAGCCCCCGGTCGTCGGACAGCTTGTATGGCCTTCCCAGGGGCTTGGCGGCCCTGATCTGGCGGTCGGTCAGCATGGCATATGGGGGGATTTCCTCTCCGGAGGGCTGGCTATCCCCCCAATCTGCCCCCAGAACGGCTGCGTACCCGTGCTAACTCCTGAGGGCTCCTGAAGAGAAAACTAGGGGGAAAAGCCCACCACAGCAAGGGTTGTGTGACGCCTGCTTGAATCCGCCAGAGGGTCGTGAAGATCCACCCGTCCAGCCGGTCGAGGAGGATGGGCCGCGGTTGTTGGCCTGGAGCTTCTGCAGATAGTCGAAGCCCGGGCCCTTGCCGCCATAGACCTGGTTGACCAGCAGCATGACCGCGGTGCCGTCGCCGGCCTGACCGGGGGTGGAGTACTGAATCTTGTTCTTGAACTTGGGATCGAGGAGATCGGCGAAGCTCTTCGGTGCGTCGCCCAGGACCTTCGTGTTGTAGATGAAGGAGGTGTAGTTATCGACCAGGGCGTAGTAGGTGCCCTTGGGATCCTTCTCGGTCGCCAGGATCTGGTCGGCGCCGGCGGGTGTGAAGGGTTGCAGCAGCCCGTCGGCCGCGGCCTTCTGGATGAAGGGCGGCAAGGTCACCAGCACGTCCGCCTGGGGATTGCTCTTCTCCTTGGCGACGCGATCGACGACGACGCCCGAACCGCCCTCGACATATTGCACCTTGATGCCCGTCGCCTTGGTGAAGGCGTCGAACTGGGTCTGATACCAATTGGGCGAGCCATCATGCAGGCCGTCGGCGCTGTAGATGGTCACCACGTCATCGGCGCGGGCGGCGCCGGCACCGAGAACCGCGAACAGGCTCGCGGCAAGCAGCAGGGATTTCGTCTTCATGTTCCTTTTCCTTCCCCAATCTGGGTCCCGTCAGTGGGTGGCGGGCAATCTAGGAAGGAGCGATGACGATGGGATGACATCTCCGCGACAGCGCGGCGATGGCCCGTGGATAACTGAGATTGGTGGGGATGAAGCGAGGATCGGTGGAGATGAAGCGGTGAACGACGACCCAGTGCCTCCGTGGGTCGCCGCCGCACCGCTTCGCCGGCGAGGCTGCGGTCAACCGCGCCGGATCGGAGGATCAGGCCATGGGTCCGGAGAAGATTCGGTGACGCGGGCTTGAAGTTTGGATGACGACGCTTAGATGAGCGGGAACCTAGCCCTCGTAACTCTCCGCCAACCGGTCCAGCAGACGGACGCCGAAGCCCGTGGCGCCCTTGGGCTGGGTCGGCGCCTCCTTGAGGACGAACATCCCCGTATAGGCGATATCCAGATGAGCCCAGGGGGTCTTACCGACGAAGCGCTGCAGGAGCTGGGCGCCATGGATGGCATCGGCCACCTGGTTGTCGGGCGCGATCTGGCGGATATCGGCGACATTGGAGTCGAGATTGCGGTCATAGCCCTCATCCAGCGGCAGGCGCCAGAGACGCTCGCCGGTGGCCTGACCCGCTCCCACCAGCCGCTTGGCCAGGATCTCGTCATTGCAGAGCAGGCCGGCATGGAGCCGGCCCAGCGCCGCTCCCACCGCATAGGTCAGGGTGGCGAGATCGACCATGGCCCGCGGCTTGAAGCGCTGGGCCGTGTAGTAGAGCGCATCGAGCAGGATGAGGCGCCCCTCGGCATCGGTGTTGATCACCTCGACCGTCTCGCCCGACATGCTTCTGACGATGTCACCGGGGCGGTAGCTCTGATCCGAGGGCAGGTTCTCCACCAAGGCCGCCACGCCTACCGCCTCGACCGGCGCCTTGCGCAGCGCCAAAACCTGCATGGCACCGACGACGGCGGCCGCCCCGGCCATGTCGGTGTGCATCTCCTCCATGCCTTCGGCCTTCTTGATCGAGATGCCGCCGGCATCGAAGCACACACCCTTGCCGACAAAGGCGAGCGGCCCCTTCCCCGCCTTGGCGCCCCGGCCCTTCCAGCGCAGTACCAGCAGGCGGGGCCGGCGCGCGCTGCCGCTGCCGACCGCCAGCAGCGCCCCCATGCCGAGGCGGCGCAGCTGCGGCTCCTCCAGCACCTCGAGCTTGACGCCGAGACGCTGAAGCCCGCGGGCCCGGCGCACGAACTCCTCCGGCCCGAGAGCATTTGCCGGCTCGTTCACCAGGCCGCGCGCCGTGGCCACGCCGGTGGCGACGGCCTCGAGGCGATCCAGGCTCCGGCGGAGCTTGCCGCCCGCCTTGGCAAGGACGACCAGGCGGCGGACGATTGCGGGATCCCCGGGGCGCTTGCGGGTGCGAAACTTGAGGAAGCGCTGGCCGCCAAGCCGCGCGCCCAGAGCGAGATGGGCCGGGAGTTCCCCCGGCAGGTCGAGGGCGATGGCGGCCTCGGCCTCGCCGAGGGCGGCCAGGATGTTCTCGATCCGACCGCCGATCTCCTCCGCTGTCAGCGCGGCCAGATCCTGGCGCCGGCCGAGGCCGACAAGAATCAGCCGCCGGCCCGCCATCTCGCCCGGAGCGACGAAATCGAGATGCTGGTCGCGTTCGCCGGTGAAGCGCCCGGCCTGCATCGCACGGCGCAACATGCCGCTCTGCCTCTTGTCGAGTGATGCCGCGAAGGGCGTGAGCTGGCGGCCCGCATGGGCACCGATGACGAGGACCGGCGGCTTCGCCGGCAGGCGTTCGACGATCTCGATCTGCACGTGAGGCTCCGCTTGAGATCTTGTTACCGGACTATAGCGATATTCAATGGGCGGTGCCGAGGGCAAGGCTGGGCTTGCGGTCCTCGGCGATGGCAAAGCTCAGCAGGCCTGCCAGGATCGCGAGGCCAAAGGCGGCGATCCAGACCCAAAGATACTGCGCGACCATGTCATAGAGGACCCCGGCGAGCTCGGCGCCGAGCGCTGCGCCCAGGGAATGGCCCGCCGAGAGCAGTCCCATGGTGAGGCCGAGGGAGCGCAGGCCGATATGGCTCGCCGCCAGGCTCGCTGTGACCGGCACGGTGGAATAGTCGAAGAGGCCGAAGAGGACCGCGAAGACGAAGAGCAGGGAGATATCGCGGGCGGCCCAGATCAGCAGGATGAAGGCGAGCCCGCGGAGGATGTAGATCGACCCCAGCAGCAGCGGCCGGTTCATCCGGTCGGTCAGCCATCCCGACAGCACCATGCCGCCGAGATTGACCGCCGAGAGCACGCCATAAGCCGTGGCGCTCTCCAGCGGCGGGAAGCCGCAGGCCGCGGCGTAGGGCAGGAGATGGATCTCGATGACGCCGGAGGTGGTGAAGCCGCAAATGGTGTAGCTCCAGAGCAGCAGATGGAAGACCGGCAGGCGGAAGAGCCGGAGCGTCTCGCCGATGAGGGGCACCTCGTCATGCCTGCGCCGGGGGCCCTGCGCCGGCGCGGGTGCCACGAAGAGGAGGACAGCGCCGGCCATGACCAGGGCCGCGATGGCGATCGCGAGATAGCTCCAGCGCCAGTCCGTGCGGGTGAGGACTGCTGCGACCAGGGGCACCATCAGGAGCTGGCCGGCGGTGGATCCGGCTGTCGCCGTGCCGACGGCAAGCCCCCGGTTCTCCTCGAAGCGCAGGCTGACGATGGTCGAGACCGCATGGGTCGCCGCCATGCCGAAGCCGAGCCCTGCCAATCCGCCGAATCCCACGAGGAACTGCCAGGGCGCCTGCATGGCAGATGAGAGCCCCATGCCCGCGGCGATCGCCGCGAGCCCACCGCAGAGCAGGAGCCGGGCGCCGTAGCGGTTGATCAGATTGCCCGCGACGGGCGCCACCGCCGCCATGACGATAAGGGCGAGCGCCCCGCCGCCGGACATGAAGCCCCGCGTCCAATGCAGATCTCGCTCCAGATAGGGCATGGAGAGCCCCAGCACGGCGCGTGCCGCGAAGGAGACGCTGAGCACGAGAAAGCAGATGGCGACCAGGCTCCAGCCGCCGAAGGCACTGCGGGACTGCATGGGTCGCGAGCCTAGCGGCTCCCCGCGCCGGCCGCATCCCTATTCCCGCCGTCCGTTGCTAACACGGCACGGAGAAGGCGTGGAGTTCACGGAGCGACTACGGTGGTGGAGCCGACGGTGAGCTAGCGTCGGCGGGCAAAATGGAACTCGACTCCAGGCAACCAAGAGCGCAGGGTGTCCCGATCGACGGCGGTTTCCCCAGGCGAACCGTCGACAGAGCGCGTGTCGTGCACTCGCCTAAACCATTGCGAGGCCGGCTCTGTGACCGCAATTGCCTGTCACCGACAGTACGTCGCATCTCGCACAGCCACTCGTGCGGTAGTACGAGCCGAGAAAGTGCGGAGAGTGCGTCAACAGTCTTCCCGCGGCGAAGGCGCATGGATCGTCTCAGGCAAGCTTGCCGTGCGCTCGGTGACCAAGAAGTAGGCGCTGGCCAGCGACCACGAAGGTCATACCTCCATGATGGACTACGCCTTGCTCCTGCAACTCCTCACACAGGCCGAGGAGCGCATCGCGTCCGGCGTCCGAGTGATCGCGAACCAACGGGCAGCCGTCGCAAAGCTCGTAGCCGATGGACATGTCACCGAAGACGCCGAGGGCATGTTGATCTGCTTTGAGCAAGCTCACGCGATAGATCTTGCTGACCGCGAGCACATCAAAAAGGAACTCGCGCGCTCCGCTTGGTAGTTCCACCAATGACCTCGTGGCGCCGTTGTCCAGCTGGCCTTCCCCTTGGGGACGAATAGCCGGGCAACGCCGGTTGGTCGTTGGTGGGGATCGGCGAATTACCTCGACTCCTCACCTGGAAGAGCGCACGGTCCAGCTATCGACGGCGACTTCCCAGGCGCGCCATCGACCGAGAGGGAACAGGACTCCCCGCCACGAAGGCCAGAAGAAGGGACTCCGTGTTCATGGACAAGTTCCCACGTCGCCGGCAGTTCTCTACGACACGCGAGATGCTTCGCGCGACTCGCAGGACACGAAGGGTGCTTGCTGAGGACGATCCGCATCAACTTGATGAGGTCGAGGTTGCGCTGCGGGCCTTAGAAGAAGAGATGGCTTTAGTCCGCAAGGGACCGCACAAGACTAAGCGCTTCCCCCCGCATTAGCCGAATCCGAGGATCCGACGGCATGGGATTAGCCGCCGGCCCGAGAGGAGGAAGCCGTCGCAAGGTCCCCCTTGGTCACACCGCCAGCTAGTCTACCGGCGCAGCAAGAATAGCTTTGATCTCACGCAAGATTTTGGCGGCCTTGTCCTCTTCGGCCTCGATCTGCGACCAAGTAGCACCGGCATTTATCGTCGCAGCGAGCTGTCTATGCGCCTCAAGGAGGGCAGCGCGGAGAACGCGGACCTTTTCGACCCGCATGTAACTGATCACATTGCTCATCGAGCCCAGTGTGACATGAAAACGCAATCCGGCATTCATTCCGGCCTTATCAGGCGCTCGGCTTGCAGAAATATGAATTGGCCGCGATGCTCTGCCCGGCCTTGGTCAAGGTAAAATACACGCGGTCTCCACAGTCGTTGCACTGAGGGAATTCGCCAAGCGAGGCGACGGTCACATCGTGGGAGGGCGCATGGTTATTAGTATGCACGACGGTGTAGACGCCCGCCGCCGGAATCTTCTCCCCGGGCCAGAAGGTGTTTGTGCTCATATGGTGTGCCTTTCCAGCGGTTGCGGGTGGTGTCCGGACGAATCGTGCACAAATGCACAGTAGCACTTCGCGCGTCGGCTGAGGCGGAAACAGCGCCAGATCGCAGCCCTCGCCGGTGCCCCGGCTTTTTCGAACAAGGAGGCCCTTACTTGAGTTCCCGACGTGATCCCAACATCGTTAGCGCCGCGCCTGGCTGGCGCGAGCTTGTCGCACCTTATGCCAAGGCAAACGGCCGCCGCGGCATCCTGGATCTGTTCTGCACGGCGCTGCCCTTCACCACCCTCGTCGCCGGAGTCTTCCTAGGATTGACTCATGAGATCTGGGCCGCCCTGGTCTTGGTGCTGCCCGCCTCGGCCTTCCTGGTTCGCCTCTTCATCATCCAGCACGATTGCGGGCACGGGTCTTATTTCGAGGCCCGATGGGCGAACGACCTGCTCGGCCGCACTATCGGGATCTTCACGCTCACGCCCTATGCCTTCTGGCGCCGCGACCATGCCGTGCATCACGCGACCTCTGGCAATCTCTCCCGGCGCGGCGTCGGCGAAATCAGTACGCTCACCGTCCGTGAGTATCTTGCGCGGTCGGTGCCACGACGGCTGCTCTATCGGCTCTATCGGCACCCCCTCACGCTCTTCATTGTCGGGCCGGCTTATCAGTTTCTGCTCATGCACCGCATTCCCCGCGGCACCCTCTCCCGCAATCGCGAGGGCTGGCTCAGCGTCGTGGGTACTAATGCCGCCCTGGCGGTGATTCTGACGGCAGTGGTGCTGCTCCTCGGCTGGCGCCCGCTCGTGGTCGGCTATCTACCCATTGCCATGCTGGCCGGCTCCATCGGCATCTGGCTCTTCTATGTGCAGCATCAGTTCGAGAGAACCTATTGGCACCATGAGGCCGAGTGGGATTTCGAGGCCGCTGCTTTTGAAGGCTGCTCGTTTTACGACCTCCCTGCCGTCCTGCGCTGGCTAACCGGTCATATCGGTTTCCACCACATCCATCATCTCGCCATCAAGGTTCCGAGCTACCGCCTATGGGCTGCTTATAAAGCTGTCCCCGCTTTCCATGGGGCTCGGCGCCTTAGCCTTCGCGACAGCTTTAAGTGCTGGCGCCTGGCATTGTGGGACGAGCAGCGGGGCAGGCTTGTGCCCTTCCGAAACGTCCGGCAAAGCGCAGCCGGGATCATCGAGGCTGTCGGGGATAAATCCTTCTCTCCCCCCGTCGGGCCGCGAGGGGGTTAACCGAGCGCGCCCAGCATGTGATAGACGCCGACGCTGCTGCGGCGGAGCAGCTCGTGGAGGCCGCCGAGCGGCTGGAAGATGCGGGCATGCTCCTGCTCGTAGGACTGGTTGGCATCGCTGCGGTAGGTCGCGGGCTCGCCGAAATCGCCGACCGTCCCCGCATCGTCGATCTTGGGGAAGATGAGGGCGAGGCGGCGGAGCGAATCCTCGATGTCCAGATGCAGGACATTGCCGATCAGCTCATCCCAGGTCACGCCATGCTGGTCGCTGAAGTCGGGGATGTGGGTCGCCAGCCGGAAGATGCGCTGGATCAGGGCGACCTTGATCCCGTGGAGCAGGCGGAGATTGGTTCGCGCTTCGGGGCCGAGGGCCGGGGTCAGCGCGTCGGCCGCGGGCTCGGCCGCGCGGCAGGCGGCGAGCTCGCGGTCGAGATCGAGCAGGTCATGCTCCAACAGGCGCAGGATCCGGGTGAGACGTGCATGGCGGTCGGCGCGCTCCAGGAGCAGGGCGACCTGCCGGCGCTCGGCCGCGAGCCCAGGCTCCGCAACATGGGAAGCCTCGCGGCGCCAGAGCGTCGGATCGAGCGTGTCGATATAGGCCCTCAGCACATCGCCGTCGCTGAAGGCGAGCGCCCATTCGACCATGGCGAAGATGCGCCGGAAGCGCGGAGAGTCGCGGTAGAAGCGCTGGAGCTTGTGGGGGTCCTTGGCGGCAGCCTGGCCCATCCCGCCCAGCGTGTTCGCGAGCAGGCCGAGCTGCTGCAGAATGGCATTGTGGGGAATGGCGCGCAGCTGGCTCGGATGCGAGAGATCGACATGGCGCGCCGCCCCCTCATGCTGGCGCTTCTGCGCCCGCGAGCCCGCGGGATAGAGCATGTTCACGCCATAGGCGTCGAGCAGTGCCGCGAAATTGGGATCGTTCATCATCCGCTCGTTGAACTGGCGAACGGTAATGAAGAACTCGGTCACATAGTCCCAGTCTTCGTAGAGCGGATCATCGGTAGTCCCGGCGGGAGGCGAGAGCGCGAACTCCACCACCCGCGAAAGGGTGGCGAGCGCCATGGGATCGCCGAGGAAATGAAGGAAGCCGTCACCGCCCTGGAAGCTCACCTCCTGCTTCACATGGAGGCCTGCCTCAGCGAAGCGCCGGCGCGAGGCGTCCGAGGCGACATAGGCGAGACGGTCGGGAAAGCTCGAGGGATGGGCACCGCGCCCGATGGATTCGCCATGGGTATCGAAGATCACGAGCTCGATATCGGCGAAGCCGAGGCGGGTCATGAGCTGGGTCAGGCGCTGGCGCAGCTGTTCGACCGTTGCGGCAACGGTGGTCTGGCCCAGATGTCGGCCGGCATCGGAGAAGCCGGTCTGGATGCAGAGCCGCCCGCGGCGGTGGACATAGGCTGCGTAGTGCGGGTTGGTCAGGCAATCCTCGATCACCTTGATGCTGCGCTCGAAGGCCTTCGTGGTCTCGAATAGCGGCGAGATGTCGAGCTTGTCCTCGATGCCGAAGAGCCGCGCGAAATAGAGCGCCGTCAGCAGGGTAAAGGAGGTCTCGCATTCGGCGATCAGGAAGCGGATCGGCGTCGTCCCGTCGACATATTTCAGGATCTGGGCGCAGAGCATCATCAGCCGCTTCGCGGAGGCCCGCTCGGCAAAGAGCGAGCCAAAATTGATGCTGGCCGGCGTCACGCCGTCGAGCAGCCGGCCGATGCTGGCGAGATAGGAGCGCCGATGGGCGGGATCGTCGGGCGGCGCCTCCATGCCGATGGTCTTGCGGATGGCGTTGTGGATCTGCGTGGCGTTGAGCCGGACATGGATATGCGCGAGGCCGAGGCCATGACCCGCCATCTCCGCCCGGAGCACAAGGAGGCGCCGGGCGATAGCGTCATCGGCCACGGTCGCCAGAGCCGCGTCGATCAGCTCGATCAGCGGCACGGTGCTGGTCAGCCGCCCCGGCCGGCCCGCATGCATGCGCCGCGCCGCCTGCTCCAGCCTGGCCCGCGCGCCGGCGGCCGAGCGGCTGACGGCCTGGAAATCGACGATCTCTGTACGGGCCTCGCGGTTGGTGGCGGCGAGCAGCTTGTCGATCTCGGCAAGCGACCGGCGCTCGGCGCTGCCGGGCGCGAGCTCGGCCAGCAGCGCCACTACCTCGCCGCGGTAGTAGCCGATCTGGGCCACCAGCAGCTCCAGACGGCGCACCAAGCTGTCGCTCCACTTGATATCGGAGCGGCCATCCATGTCATAGCCGACCCAGCTCGCAATCGTCACCAGGCGGGGCCTCAGCTCCCGCCAGCGCGCGGGATAGGCCTGCCGCGCCACATCGACCGCGATACCGAAGACATGGCGCAGCGCCGCCTGGAGATGACCAATGGCCTCCAGCGAGAGCGCATGCTCGGCACCGAGATCGATGCCGCGGGACGGGCGATGCTCCAGCCGCGCCGCCTGATCGATCAGCCGGTTGCGCTCGGCGGGCGAGAGCGGCACGCCCGTCGGGCTACGCGCACTCGCGAGCTGGGCCGCGATACGCAGCAGTTCGGGAGTCAAGGCGAAGGTCGGATGGGCCGTCATGACGATGCCGAAATGCTCGCGTTCGAGGATGGCCTGGAAGACCTCGAAGCTGCGGCCCTCGGCAAGGCCTGCGATCAAGGCGCTGAGCCGGTCGCCATTGGTGCCAGGATCGCATTCGCCGAGGCGCGCTCCCAGCCGCTCCGCCCGGTCAATGAAAGCCGCGAGCACGAGGCGCTGAATCAGCTGCTCCAAGACGCCGAGGCTGAGCTCGCCCTTGTCGATGCGCCGGCCGATATCGAGGGCCAGAAGCTGGATCGGATTGGCATAGGGATCATCGGCCGCCTGGCGGGTGAGCTCGCCGAGGCGGGCGGCCAGACGCCGGTGCCAGCCGGCATGATCGCTGTCGTCCGGCGGAGGAAAGCAGCAAAGGGTGCCGGGCAGGAGGGCCACGCCATCCTCGTGAGCGAGGCGGTCGGGGGCCACGCGCGCCGGCGCGGGCCGTCGGGCAGTCGAGCGTTCTGACACAGCCGCCGCCACTCTCCCCAGACCTCGGTTAGAGAGAAACCTCGGCGAAGCTTAAGGGAAGCCCCTCCTTTGCTGCAATGCGGCGATCCGGCGCGGCCACCTTGCGGGCGCCTCAGTGTGCGCCCAGCATCGCCGTCGCCAGCCGGTCGGCGATGAGGGCGTTGCCGGCGGCATTGAAATGGTCGCAGTCCACGAAGATATCCTGGGTCTTGTCGCGGAAGACAGCGGACAGATCGAGGGTCCGGATCCCCTCCCCCTTCAGGCCCTGGAGCGCGCCGGTCATGGCGGGCCATGCCGCGCGGATGGCATCGGCGATGCCAGGGGAATGGCGGCGGCAGACGCCGTCGGCATAGACGTAGTCGGCGCTCATCCGCGTGAAATCCGCCGTGTAGAGGTTCGGATCCAGCACGGTCAGGAAGCGCGCGCCATGGGCCTTGGCGAGCTCCGCCATGCGCTGCTGGCTCGCGGCATAACCGTCGACGGTCTGGTGAATGAGATCCTGGAGCCGCGCGGGATCGGCGAGATGGGCCGGCGGCTCGCGCAGCGCCCCTTCCGTCGCCCGGCCGCTCAGCCAGACCCTGAGCCAGCGATAGATGTTGAGGGGGAAGTAGTCGTGGAGAAGCCGACCGATCAGGCCGTGGCCCATCGCCGAAGGCGCGCCGGGGGTCGCCTGATAGACCCCGCGCACGACATCAAGGCCACCGCCGAGAAGGACGACCCAATCGGGCTTCAGCCCATGGTCCAGCTCATATTGCAGGCGCCAGAGCTCCTGCAATGAGCCGACGCTCTGAACACCGGCGTTGTAGATGACATAGGCATGAGCGGGGTCCAGAGCATCGAGGCGCCTCGCCAGAAGGCTCGCGACGGTCAGGTCGTCCGGCACCTCCGAGCCGTAGACCTGGGAGGCGCCGAGCAGCAGCACGGTCACCACCGGTCTCCCCTCCGCCGGCGGATTGGCGGTGCGCCGGTAATGCGCACCGGTGGGCGCCAAGGCATCTACATTGAAGTAGCGCCCTTCGCGCAGCGGCTCCCACATCAGGGGTCCGCCCGGGACCGCTTCCAGAAAGTCGTTGCGGACATATTCCCGGCCAAAGGCCGGCGAGATATAGGCCTGCTGCCTCAGGGCCGGGATCCGGTCGAAGTCGGGAATGGAGGGATGGGGCTGACCGAAGATCGCGGCGACGGCGAGATCAAGGAGGATATAGAGGCCGAAGGTGATCCCGAGGATGACGAGGGCCCTGCGCAGGACGGTCATTGCCCCAACTCAGATGGCATAAGCGAATCTTTTGAAATCAGCGGCGTAGCGCACCTTGATGCCATCGGGGATCGGCGGCGAGAATTCGATGGCGGCGCTGGAGTTCAGGCGCGGCAACTCGAACTCGCGGCCGACCCGCCGGCAGATCTCTGGCCAGTCCGCCGACAGGCTCTCGAGATGCCCGACAAAGTCGAGCCGGGCGCGGCAGATGCGATCGAGCCAGAACCCCTGGGCGACGAAATGGCGGTCCGCGAAGCGGTCGGGGATCCGCGCGATGGCGGCGCAGACCGCCTAGAAGCTGTCCTCGGCCCCAAAGATCCCACCCAGATAGTCGCTACAGTCGAAGGCCCTGCCTTCGAGCTTTGGACGCAGGAACTTGTCCTTGTAGAAGGAGACCACGCGGCCGACCGGATGGCGCACGAAGGTGAAGCAGAAATACTCCGCCGGCACCTCGGCGAAGCGCGTGCGCCGGAAGGCGAGCACAGCCGGATGATTGTGGCGATAGCCTTCGACCGGCCGACCCGTCGCCGCCTCGGTGAGCGCCACCTGGATCGAGGAGCAGGCGACCTTGGGATTGACCACATAGCAGGTCCTGAGCGCATCGGAGACCCAGAGCTCCGGCTGCTCATAGGCTCCCAGCGGCCAGAGCCGCGACAGCGGATAGAACGCCGAGATTGCCCGGCGCCTCAGATAGGCCTGGCGGTCGTCCCACCGCGTCATTCCGCCAACCTCTCCCCGATGAGTCTTCCCCCGGAGTCTCTATATGGTGCCGGGCAAATATGAAATAGATAGCGGCCATGCGCCTCTCCCTCATCGTGGCCTGCCTCAATGCGCGAGCGATGCTGTTGCGCTGCCTCGAGAGCATCGCCCGCCAGGACCATCCCGATGTCGAGCTCATCGTGGCGGATGGCGGCTCCACGGATGGGACGGTCGAACTGCTGAAGGGCTGGGAGGCCGCACCCGTCACCAGCTATCACTGGTTCAGCGCGCCGGATGACGGCATTGCCGATGCCTGGAACAAGGCGGTGGACCGGGTGAGCGGCGCCTGGGTGCTCTTCCTCGGCGCCGATGACGTGCTTGCGGCCCCAACCACCCTTTCCCGGGCCGCCGCGCGCCTCGCCGCTCTGCCGGCGGCTGCGCGTGTTGCCTATGGGCAGGTGGCCCTGGTCGATACCGGGGGAGAGCGGGTGGATCTGCTGGAGCGGCCATGGTCGCCGGCGGATTTTCGCGGCTGCCGCTACAACCTGCCGCACCAGGCGGTCTTTCACCATCACTCGCTCTTTTGCGAGTTCGGCCCTTTCGACACCCGCTTCCGGATCGCGGCGGATTTCGACTTCCTCCTCCGGGTGCTGGCCCATGACGAGCCGGCCTATCTCCCGGGCCTGACGGTAACCCACATGCAGGTCGGCGGCATGTCCAGCACCCGGCGCAACGCCCCGGCGGTCGTGCGAGAGGAGATCCGGCTCTACCGCCGGCATGTGGGTGGCGTGCCCTGGGTGCTGCTCTGGTGGCTGGTCAAGGCCTGGGGCAAGGCGGGGCTTCATCGCCTGGGTGGCGACCGTCTGGCTCTGCCGGTCACCAATCTCTACCGCCGGCTGGTGCGGGGCCAGGCACCGTTGCGCTACTAGGAGACGCAGCCCCGTCATGGTTGTGCTATTAATGCTCAATTAAGCTGCGACTCCAGCAACCATGGCCGACCCCGTCGTCTCGATCATCATGCGCACCCAGGACCGCCCGCTGACCCTGGACCGGGCGCTTCGAAGCATCCTCGGGCAGCGCTTCCAGGATTGGGAGACGGTCATCGTCAGCGATGCGGGCAACCTCGAGGTCATCAATCAGGTTCTGGCGCGCTATGGCGAGGCGCTCGCCGGGCGCTGCCGGCTGCTGCACCGGGAGGTCAGCACAGGCATGGAGGCGGCGAGCAATTTCGGCGTGACCCACAGCCGCGGCCGCCATGTCGTCCTCCATGACGACGACGACAGCTGGCATCCCGATTTCCTCTGGGCGACGGTCGGCTTCCTGAAGGCCGCAGGATCCCGATGGCAAGGGGTGATCTCCGGAACCGAGCTCGTCTTCGAGCGCATCCAGCCGGATTGCATCGAAGAGCTGCGCCGGGGCTTCATGAGGCAGCCGCCCTTCGACCTGACCGCCGCGGCGCTA
>DATBBO010000401.1:0-7723 GCA_036270995.1 Dongiaceae bacterium
CGCAGCTCTCGCAGGCCGGCACCACCGAGAGGAACCCCCGGAACAGCCTGCCGCGCCCGCAGCGCGGACAGCGGCAGGCCAATCCCGTGGACAGGACCGACACCTACTGTCCTTCGTAGGGTCCCGCGCCGGAGCCGTAGAAGTAGATGCAGACGAAGAGGAACAGCCAGACCACGTCGACGAAATGCCAGTACCAGGCCGCGGCCTCGAAGCCGAAATGGTGGTCCGGCTTGAAATGGCCCGCCCGCGCCCGGAAGAAGCAGACGATCAGGAAGCAGGTACCGATGATGACGTGGAAGCCGTGGAAGCCCGTTGCCATGAAGAAGGTCGAGGGATAGATGCCGCCGGTGAAGTGGAAGGCGGCATGGCTGTACTCATAGGCCTGAACGCCGGTGAAGCTGAGCCCGAGCAGGATCGTCAGCGCCAGGCCCTGGAGCATGCCCTGGCGGTCTCCCTCGCGCAGCGCATGATGGGCCCAGGTCACCGTAACGCCCGAGGTCAGCAGGATCAGCGTGTTCAGCAGGGGCAGCGAGAAGGGATCGAAGGGGATGATGCCCTTGGGAGGCCAGACCCCGTCCATCGGGAAGAGGCGGGCATCGAAATAGGCCCAGAAGAAGGCGGAGAAGAACATCACCTCCGAGGCGATGAAGAGCGCCATGCCGTAGCGCAGGCCGATCTGCACGATGGGCGTGTGATAGCCGCGGAAGGTCGCCTCGATGATCACGTCGCGCCACCAGAAGAACATGGTGGCGAGCACCAGCAGGATGCCCAGCGGCCAGATCCAGCCCGGACCGCCATGGAGCCAAGCCACCGTGCCGCCGGTCAGCACGCCGGCGGCGACCGCGCCGACGATGGGCCAGGGGCTGGGATCCACCAGATGATAGGGATGCTTGTGCGGTTCGGCGTGGCTCTCGCTCATCTTCCCGGCTTCCTCGTTCAAACCCGTTTGTTGTCCAGTCTCAGTGCCCGCTCATGCGCACGATGGTGATGCCGTAGATCAGCGCCACGAAGCCCAGCAGAGCGATGAGCAGCGCGATGTTGCGCGCACGGCGGTTGCGGTCGATCACCAGAGAACTCCCGCCGGCAGGCTGCCGAGGAGGCCCGGCGCCCGGTCGGTGATGATCAGCGCGAAGAGCAGGAAGAGATAGAGGATGGAGAAGGCGAACATGCGCTTGGCGCTGCGGTCGGTCCTGTCGAGGAAGACGCTGACCGCAGCCAGGATGAAGAACCCGCCCAGCACCACCGCGGCCGCGCCGTAGAGATTGCCGGCGATGCCCAGCGCCCAAGGTGCGAGCGCGATGGGGAAGAGGATCAGGGTATAGATCAGCATCTGGATCTTCGTCGCCCGCGCCCCTGCCACCACCGGCAGCATGGGCACCCCCGCCTTGGCATAGTCGCCGGCGCGGAACAGCGCGAGCGCCCAGAAATGGGGCGGCGTCCACATGAAGATCAGCAGGAAGAGCATGATGGGTGCCAGCGCCAGATGCCCCGTCACCGCGGCCCAGCCGATCATTGGCGGGAAGGCGCCCGCCGCCCCGCCGATGACGATGTTCTGCGGCGTGCGGCGCTTCAGCCACATGGTGTAGACGAAGACGTAGAACAGGATCGCCGCGGCAAGCAATCCCCCGGCCAGCCAGTTGATGGCAAGACCCATCAGCCCGACGGAGCCGATGGCGAGCACGACGCCGAAGCCCGCGGCCTCCGAGGGCTCGATCCGGCCGGCCGGGATCGGCCGCCGGCAGGTCCGGCTCATGACCGCATCGATGTCGCGGTCATACCACATGTTGATGGCACCCGAAGCTCCGGCGCCCACCGCGATGCAGAGCACCGCCACGGCGGCGAGCAGAGGATGCATGTGCCCGGGAGCCGCCACCATGCCGGCGATGCCGGAGAAGACGACGAGCGACATGACCCGGGGCTTCAGGAGCTGCAGGAAGTCGCCGACCCGCGCGCCCTCCGACGCCCCGGCCGCAGCCGCGCCGAATCCCGCCGTCGGATGTGTGGTCGTGTCGCTCACCCGGCCGTCCCTACTTCACCACCGGCAGCTCGTCATAGCTGTGGAAGGGCGGCGGCGAGCTCACCGTCCATTCCAGGGTCGTCGCGCCCTCACCCCAGTAATTGGCGCCGACCTTCTTGCCGGCGAAGATCGTGTAGAGGACGACGAAGACGAACCAGATCGTGCCGGCATAGGAGATGAAGGCGCCGATGGAGGCGACGAAGTTCCAACCGGCAAAGGCGTCGGGATAGTCCGGGACGCGACGCGGCATGCCCGCCAGTCCCAGGAAATGCATGGGGAAGAAGGTCAGGTTGACGCCGATGAAGGTGACCCAGAAATGGATCTTGCCGGCCCATTCCGGGTACTGGCGGCCGCACATCTTGCCGATCCAGTAGTAGAAGCCGCCGAAGATGGCGAAGACGGCACCGAGCGACAGCACGTAGTGGAAATGGGCGACGACGTAATAGGTGTCCTGCATCACCGTATCGACGCCGGCATTGGCCAGCACGACGCCGGTCACGCCGCCCACCGTAAAGAGGAAGATGAAGCCGATGGCGAACAGCATCGGCGTGGCGAAGCGGATGGCCCCGCCCCACATGGTGGCGATCCAGGAGAAGATCTTCACCCCCGTGGGCACGGCGATGACCATGGTCGCGGCCATGAAATAGGCGCGCACATTGGTGCTGATGCCGGTGGTGAACATGTGGTGCGCCCAGACGATGAAGCCGACCACGCCGATCGCCACCATGGCGTAGGCCATTCCGAGATAGCCGAAGACCGGCTTCTTGGAGAAGGTGGAGACGATCTGGCTGACCATGCCGAAGCCGGGGAGGATCAGGATGTAGACCTCGGGATGGCCGAAGAACCAGAACAGATGCTGGAACAGGATCGGATCGCCGCCGCCATCGGGGTTGAAGAAGGTGGTGCCGAAATTGCGGTCGGTCAGCAGCATGGTGATGCCGCCGGCAAGCACCGGCAGCGACAGCAGCAGCAGGAAGGCGGTCACCAGCACGGACCAGACGAAGAGCGGCATCTTGTGCAGCGTCATGCCCGGTGCGCGCATGTTGAAGATGGTGGTGATGAAGTTGATCGCGCCCATGATCGAGGAGGCGCCGGCGAGATGGAGGGAGAAGATCACCATATCCATCGAGGGGCCGGGCTCTCCCAGCGAGGAGGAGAGCGGCGGATAGATGGTCCAGCCCGTGCCTGCGCCCTGCCCGACCATGGTCGAGCCGACGAGCAGCAGGAAGGAGGGGATGAGGAGCCAGAAGCTGATGTTGTTCATGCGCGGGAAGGCCATGTCCGGCGCCCCGATCATCAGCGGCACGAACCAGTTGCCGAAGCCTCCGATCATCGCCGGCATGACCATGAAGAAGATCATGATCAGGCCGTGAGCGGTGATGATGACGTTCCAGAGTTGGCCATCGGGCGTGCCGTCGGCGTTCTGCATGTACTGCAGCCCGGGATGCATCAGCTCCAGGCGCATATAGACCGAGAGCGCGCCGCCGATGACGCCGGCGATGACGGCGAAGATCAGGTACATCGTGCCGATGTCCTTGTGGTTCGTCGAATAGACGAACCGGCGCCAGCCCGTGGGGTGGTGGGCTTCGTGCCCGGCGGCCTGTGGGGTGGATCCGCTCATCCTTGCTTCCCTTCCGCTTTCTCGATGTCTCAGTTCGACGGAACCGCAGCGACCTGCGTCGCCGCACCGTCGATCTTGGCGAACTTCGTCTTCGCCTCTGCGGCCCATTTGTCGTAGTCAGCCTTGCTGAGCGCCTGGACCATGATCGGCATGAAGCCGTGGCCGTTGCCGCAGAGCTCCGAGCACTGGCCGTAATAGACGCCCGGCTGATCGACCTTGAACCAGGTCTCGTTGAGGCGCCCGGGCACTGCATCTTCCTTGATGCCGAAGGAGGGGACGGCGAAGGAATGGATCACGTCCGTCGATGTGGTCTGGACCCGGACGATCGCCCCCGCCGGCACCACCAGGGGATTGTCGGTGGTCAGCAGCCGGAGCTGGCCGGGCTTCAGATCCTTGTCGGTCACCAGATTGGCGTCGAAGGAGAAGTCGCCATTATCGGGATATTCGAAGGTCCAGTACCACTGGTGGCCCGTTGCCTTGATGGTCAGATCCGCCTTCGGGATGTCGCCCTCGAAATAGAGCAGCTTGAAGGAATAGATCGAGATGCCGACCAGGATCAGGATCGGCACGATGGTCCAGGCGACTTCGACCATGGTGTTGTGCGTGGTGCGCGACGGTGTCGGGTTCCTGCGCTGATTGAAGCGCACCATGACGTAGATCAAGAGGCAGAGGACGAAGAGCGAGATGAAGGTGATGACCCAGAGCAGGGCCGAGTGGAAGTTCTCGATGTCCCGCATCACCGGAGTGGCCGCCGGCTGGAAGCCCATCTGCCAGGGCTGCGGCTCCGCTGCCAGCGCGCTGCCGCTCACGAAGCAGGCGATACAAGCGGCGATGCTTCCCGCGACCTTGGACAAAACCGCCGCAACTCTCGACAAACCCATGTCAGCGTCCCTTTTTCGCGACCGATGCCATCCCGTTCCATCCCGTCCCATGGCCATCGCGGCACCTGCAGGATGGCGCCTGCGGCCGTCTGGCAAGCTCACGAACCGACGGCCATATATACGGGGCATAGGCGCTTTTCTCGTGACCCCACGCCCTTGCGGGTCGGAACCTACACCGCTCGCCCGGCAGCCACAAGCGGGTGGGGCGCATGGCTTCGGGCCTGCGATGCGGCGATCTGTCGCAAGCCGCCGACACCACCTATATGATCTTGGCAAGCCTCGAAATTGGAGAATACCGAGATGAACCCCCTGACCACCACCGACGAGCTTTTTTTCTCCCAGAGCGGGCTGGAGCAGAGCCGCGTCGAGCGCTTGACCGAGGATGCGCTGAAGGGCGCCGATGATGGCGAGATGTATCTGGAATACAGCCAGTCGGAGGCGTTGAGCTTCGATGACGGCAAGCTGAAGAGCGCCAGCTCCGACACCAGCCAGGGCTTCGGCCTCAGGGCGGTGAAGGGCGAGGCCGCTGGCTATGCACATGCCAGCGAGCTCTCCGAGGAGGCCATGCGCCGGGCCGCCGACACGGTGAAGGCCGTTCATGGCGGGCGGGGCGGAACCCTGGCCGCCGCACCCGCCGGAACGAACCGCCGGCTCTATGCCGAGGACAATCCCATCGCCGGCGTGGATTTCGCGGTCAAGACCAAGCTCCTGGGCGAGATCGACGCCTATGTCCGGGCCAAGGATCCGCGGGTGCGCCAGGTGATGGTCTCGCTCAGCGGAAGCTGGCACGCGATCCAGATCCTGCGCGGCGGCGGTGAGCGGGCAGCCGATATCCGCCCGCTGGTCCGCCTCAACGTCACCGTGGTGGTGGAGGAGAACGGGCGCATGGAGACGGGAGGGCATGGCATCGGCGGGCGCACGGGTTATGATCTCTATTTGAAGCCCGAGACCTGGGGTGCGGCGGCCGACGAGGCCCTGCGCCAGGCGCTGGTCAATCTCTCCTCCGTGCCGGCGCCGGCGGGCGAGATGCAGGTGGTGCTGGGGCCCGGCTGGCCGGGCATCCTGCTCCACGAGGCCATCGGCCATGGGCTGGAAGGCGATTTCAACCGCAAGAAGACCAGCGCCTTTGCCGGCCTTCTCGGCCAGCGCATCGCCGCCAAGGGGGTGACGGTGGTCGATGACGGAACGCTGCCGGACCGGCGCGGCTCGCTCACCATCGACGACGAGGGAACGCCCACGCAATGCACGACCCTGATCGAGGATGGGGTGCTGGTGGGATTCATCCAGGTCCGGCAGAACGCGCGGCTCATGGGCGTGAAGCCCACCGGCAACGGCCGGCGCCAGAGCTTCGCCCATCACCCCATGCCGCGCATGACCAATACCTACATGCTGGCCGGGCCGCATGCGCCCGAGGAGATCCTCGCCTCGGTGAAGAAGGGCCTCTATGCCGTCAATTTCGGGGGCGGTCAGGTGGACATCACCTCGGGCAAGTTCGTCTTCAGCGCCGCGGAGGCCTATCTGATCGAGGACGGCAAGATCGGCCCGGCGGTGAAGGGCGCGACCCTCATCGGCAACGGGCCAGATGTGCTGACCAAGGTCGCCATGGTCGGCAATGACATGCGCCTCGACCCCGGCATCGGCACCTGCGGCAAGGACGGCCAAGGCGTGCCCGTGGGCGTGGGCCAGCCGACCCTGAAGATCGAGGGCCTGACCGTCGGCGGTACCGCGGCCTAGCCTGAGAAAGGGGGAGACCATGGCAGTCGAGACCGACCGGCAATTCGCCGGCTCGATTCCCGCGCTCTACGATCGCTTCATGGGGCCGATGCTGTTCCAGCCCTATGCCGAAGATCTGGCGGCCCGCGCCACAGCGCTGAGCCCGCACAGGGTGCTGGAGGTGGCGGCGGGCACCGGCATCGTGACCCGCGCGCTCGCCGCGGCCCTGCCGGGCGCGGCGATCACTGCCACCGACCTCAACCAGGCGATGCTGGACTACGCGGCTACGGTATTGAATGCGCCGCATGTGACCTTCCGCCAGGCCGACGGCCAGAAGCTGCCCTTCGAGGCGGGGAGCTTCGATCTCGTCGCCTGCCAGTTCGGCATCATGTTCTTCCCGGACCGGGTGGCGGGATTCCGCGAGGCCCGGCGCGTGCTGGCGCCGGGCGGACGCTATCTCTTCAGCGTCTGGGCCGATCTCGGCGCCAACGACTTCGTCGAGGTTATCACCGAGGAGCTAGAGGCCCGCTTCCCCGAGGATCCGCCACGCTTCATGATGCGCACGCCCCATGGCCATCACAATATCGCCCATCTGAGCCGCGACCTCGCCACGGCGGGGTTCGGCGACGTGAAGGTCGAGAGTCTGGACAAAGTGAGCCGCTCGCCCTCGGCGCGGGATGTCGCCATCGGCTATTGCCAGGGCACCCCGCTTTCCGCCGAGATCGCCGCGCGCGGCGATCTCGCGGCCGTGACCGAGGCGCTGGCGGAAGTCCTGGCGGAACGCTTCGGACGCGGCCCCGTCGAAGGCCGGATCCGGGCGCATGTGTTCAGCGCAGGAGCTTAAGCCTCGGAAGCCGCCGACTTCTTGAAGGGCTTCATGCCCTCACGGGCCAGCGCGTCGGCGCGCTCGTTCTCGGGATGGCCGGCATGGCCGCGGACCCAGAGGAACTCGACTTCGTGCGGCTCCATTGCCGCCTCCAGGCGCTGCCAAAGATCGACGTTCTTGACCGGCTTCTTGTCGGCGGTTTTCCAGCCGTTGCGCTTCCACCCATGACGCCAGCGGGTGATCCCCTCCTTGAGATAGCTGCTGTCGGTGTGCAGGCGCACCAGGGACGGGCGTTTCAGCGCCTCGAGCGCGGCGATGGCCGCCATCAGCTCCATGCGGTTGTTGGTGGTGGCTGCCTCGCCGCCTTTGAGCTCGCGCTCATGCGGCCCCGAGCGCAGCACCGCGCCCCAGCCGCCAGGGCCCGGATTGCCGCTGCAGGCCCCGTCGGTGAAGATGTCGATGGTGGTGGTCAAGAGCGTCGAACCCTGTTGCTCTTCGAAGCAGCAGGCGACGAATGGCTGTCCATGGACGTGGACGCTGCGGCCGTCTTCCCCCTCCCCCCTTGCGGGGGGCGGTAGGCGGGGAAAATGGGTGGGTGTGCCGTTTCGTGACGCACCCCCCCAGCTATGCGCAAATTGCATGGGTCGGGCAAGGGCGGTGAGCTC
>DATBBO010000402.1:0-3967 GCA_036270995.1 Dongiaceae bacterium
CGGCTGCCCTTGGCGAGCTCGGCGAGACCCTTCTGGTTATCGAGATAATAGGCCATGGTGGCGTCGGTCAGCCGCTTCAACCGGCCCGGGTCCTGAAGCTGGGCCGGGGGATGCTTCAGCCCCATCTCCACCGCGTGGGCGGCCCCCCAAGCCCTGAGCGCCCGGTAGATGTTCAGCGGCACATAGCGGTAGAACCATTCCACGGGCTGGCTGCGGCCCGCCGCCTGAGGCCGGCGGGGCATCCCAAGATAGATGCCTTCCATGACATCGAGGCCGCCATCCATGACCAGGACGATGTCCGGCTTCCGGCCATGGGCCAGCTCGTAGGCGAGCCGCCCCTTCTCCAGCGCCGAATCCGCGCCGGTCACCCCGGCATTGATCACCTCGTAGCGATGGGCGGGGTCGAGCTGATTGAGCCGAACCGAGAGCTGGCTCGGGATCGTCATCTCATCCGGCACCTCGGCGCCATAGACGTTCGAGCCGCCGATGAAAAGCACGGTGACGGTGGGGCGGTTGTCCGCGGCAGGGTTCAGGGTGCGCCGGTAGTTGAGCTCCGTCGGCGGCAGAGGATCGACATTGTAATAGCGGCCATGGACCTCCTGCGGCTCCAGAAGGTTGGTGCCGGGAATCGTCATGATGCCGCCCAGCTCCAGCCCCTCGATGATGAACTGGCTCGTGGCATAGGGCTCGCCCCGATGGCCCGGCACGAGATTGGGATCGGGCGGGAACAGATGGTCCTCGTAGCGCTGGAACAGGCCGAAGCCGAGATCGACCACCGCATAGACCGCAAGCGTGACGGCCAGCACGATGACGCCGGTTCGGATCGCGCGCATCAGCTTCACACTACGGCTGCGCGGCCGCCGCGCTGCTGAGGATCGCCGCGGCGAGGCGGTCAGCGACCATGGCGTTGCCGATGGAGTTGAAGTGCCCCGCGCCGTCGGTGAACAGGTTCTGCGTCTTGTCCTTGAAGATCGTCGAGAGGTCGAGGGCCTCGATCCCCTGCTCCTTCAAGCTGGCATTGCCCGCCGAGAGCTCCGCCAGCGCCTTGGGCATGATGCCGCGCAGCCCCGGCAGATGGGCATCGGTCTGGCGGTCGACAAATTTCAGGTCCTCGGTGGGGTGGGAGAAGCTGGAGGCATAGCGGTTCGGCTCCAGGACCGAGATGAAGCGCGCGCCCGAATCCTTGGCGAGCTTCGCCATGGCGATCTCGTTCGCGAGATAGAAGGCGACCGTGTCCTTGGTGAGCTTCTCGACATCCACGGGCTTCTGGATGTTCGCCGGCGGCTCCTTCAGGCCGAGCTTGATGGCGCGTTCCGCGAGCCAGCGCCGGAGCGCCCAATAGATATTGTGGGGAAAATATTTGTGGAAGAAATCGGCGACCTGGCCGCGGCCTTCGGCGAAGGTCCGCCCCGGCGCCCCCAGATAGATGCCGCCCATGAGATCGAGCCCGCCATCCATCACGATGACGATGTCCGGCTTCTGGCCATGCGCGATCTCGTATTGCAGCCGCTCCTGCTCCATCGTCGAGTTGGCGCCGAAAGTGCCGGCGTTGAGCACGACATAGCTGTGGGTCTTGTCATCGGCGTTGAGGCGCCGGGACAGCAGGCTGGCGATGGTCAGATCGTCCGGGGCATCGGCGCCATAGACGGTGGAGCCGCCGATCAGCAACACCTTGACGCTGGGCGGCTTGGGCGGATCCGGGTTCAGGGTCCGGCGGTAGAGCAGCTCCGTCGGCACCCGGCGGTCGATGTTGAAGAAATCGCCGTGGAATTCCTTGGGCGTCAGGATGCCGGTCCCCGGCACGGCCTCGGTATCGATGGTCTCTCCGGCCTCGATCATGAATTTGCCGCTGGCATAGGGCAGGCCCCGCAGCCCCGGCACGGAATCGGGATTCGGGGGCGCCTCCTGGCGGATCACCCCGGCGTAATAGCCATAGGCGATGTCGATCGCCCAGTAGAGCCCCGCAGTGATGAGGAGGATCAGGACGAGCTTGGCAAGCTTGCGAATCATATCCGTTTCGGCGGTCGTGAGGCATCGGCGGCCCCCACCGCTCCTGCGGGCGACCTGCTTACCCAATCGGGCCCGCTGCCGCCAGTCCCTTCTCGGATCGCCCTACTCCGGCCCAGCGAGTTCCGGGCCGCCGAAGGCGGTCACACCGAGCTCGCGATAGAACTGGGCGAGCTTACCCATCTCCTCAGTGAACCAGCGGGCGAGCCAATCGTGATAGGCCGCCGCCGCCGCGTCCGCCGCTATCTTGCCGCCGAGCACCGCGGCGATGAGATGGCCCGCCATGATGCCGGACATGAGAGCTCGCAGCACGCCATGGGAGGAGGTCGGATCCAGGGTCAGCGCCGCATCCCCCACCATATACCAGGCGGGACCGGCCGTTCGCTCCGCCATGCGCCAGGTTACATCGGCGCCGCGGCTGGCCTCCACCGGGGTCAAACCCCGGAATTCCCCAGGCATCCAATCGGCCGCCGTCCGTCCGGCGAAGGAGACCCGCGTCCACTGATAGGTGCCGGGGCGAATCAGTGCTGTCCAGGTCCAGCCGTCGGAATCCCCGATCAGCGCGGGGGCGTCGTCCCGTGCCGGACAGCTTCCGCTCGCATAGCCATAGCGAGCATAGAGCCGGGGCGACCGGGCGGGACAAGGCACCCTGAGTGCCCGGGCGAGCCAGCGGGTCATCCCGGTCGCGTCGACGACGATCCGGGCGCAGACGGGGCCGACGCCGGTTGCCACATGATGCACCCCCTCCTCCACCGCGAGGGGCGCGGCGACCCGGCAGGACCGGCGGATCTCGACCCCGGCCTCGGCCGCCCGCTGCAGGAGGAGATCATCGAAATCGGCGCGCCAGACCTGGAAGCCCCGCCAGGGCCCATTGACATCGCTGCCGTAGGCATTGAAGCGGCGGGGGCCATTCCATTGAACCCAGATGCCCTCATGGCGCGCGCCGGTGACGGAGGGCAGGCGCTCGGCAAGGCCGAGCTGGGCGAGCAAGGGCTCGATGCCCGGATGCAGGGTCTCGCCCGGCCGGTCCCGGCCGGCAGCCTCCCGCTCGCACAGCACGACCCCGTATCCGCGATCGGCGCAGGCGATGGCCGCGGCGGCACCCGCCGGGCCGCCGCCCACCACTAGGAGGTCGGCATCGACCGGTCGATCTTCCATGAACCGCCGGCGGCGTGGCGCATCAGCACCGTGCTCCCAGCCACATAGAAGCTTCTCCGTTCGAGGATCTCCACGAACACCGTGTGCATATCGCCGGGATCGGGAATCTCCTTGCCCCAGCGGAAGACGTCGAAGAAGTAACGCCGCTCGCCCATCAGCCTGGTGCCCGCGGCCGTCTCGGCGGCGGCCAGCTCCGCATCGTCGCCTGCAACCGATCGGAAGGAGAGCACCGCCCAGGCGGACTTGGCCCGCAGTACCTTAGGGACGGCCTCCTTCTCGCCATACTTCCTGACGAAGTCGGGGTCGTGGATCCTGAGCGCCCAGCAGACGGCCTCCATGGCAAGCGCCCGGGCATGATATTCCGGCGTATCGATGCGCGAGGTCAGCGCCGCGGTCATGGTCCCGACGAGATCGATATAATCGGTGCGGAGGGGATCGGGATAGGCGACCACCGTCCGACCCTCGAACTCTGCCGTCTTCGGGCCGCGCACGCCGTCCCAGGGCATGTACTGCCCGCTCTTGGTTGGCGCGATGCCGACCTCCTCGTCGGTCAGCGGGACGTTCGAGGGATAGGGATACATCGTGCCGCCGATCTTCTTGTCCGGCGGGAAAACCCGCGTTGCGTCGGGCGAGACGCCGGGCCAGTAATTGCCGAGAGCGGCGCAGAGCTTCGCATCCTCGATGAAGGGCGAGCCTAGTCCATGTGCCGTCAGGAACTTCTGCACGGGCCGGTGCGGATCCGTGTAGTAGATGCCCTGGCTGGTGTCCCAGCCCGGGTCGAAAAGGCCCGGCGACCCGTCCG
>DATBBO010000403.1:0-10408 GCA_036270995.1 Dongiaceae bacterium
CCGAAGGTGTCGTGGCTGTAGATCAGTATCCGGGCATCCCTCATGCCGGGCTTCTCCGCAGCGCTCGCCTATCCCTGACTGCCCCCGTAAAT
Organism: Dongiaceae bacterium; assembly: GCA_036270995.1. GTDB lineage: Bacteria > Pseudomonadota > Alphaproteobacteria > Dongiales > Dongiaceae > DASXQK01. The sequence continues at coordinate 93 of DATBBO010000403.1, forward strand.
CGGGGCGGGACTATGCCAGACCCCTAGCGGGCCGGATAGAGAAGATTGCGTGTCGGCCCGGCTGGCGGCAGGGCCGGCCGCACCCCATGTTCCTTGATCGTTTCGCCGTTGGGCGAGATGAGCTAGTGTAGCCCCAACGCCCTCCGGGGAGGGGCGGAGCAAGGCGATGGAACCTAATCTTTTCAAGTACATACTGAAGCATAGCCTGCGTGACCAGATCCTGATCCTGATCGTGGTGGCGATCTCGCTCGTGTTCTATTACGTATCGCTCGATCTGCCGAAAACAATCGTCAACGCCATCCAGCATCTGGCGGGCCATCCCGACAAGATCACGACCTTCCTGCATCTGGAGTTCGGGGTTCCCGGCTTCCTCGGCGGCGGCACCGTCGTGCTTTTCGATGGATTCCGCCTGGGACGGGAAGCCTATCTGATCGCGATCTGCGTCCTCTTCATGATCTTCGTGATCATCAACAATTGGTTCAAGATCTACATCAACACGGCCAAAGGCCGCATGGGCGAGCGCATGCTGCGCCGCCTGCGCTACGACCTCTTCGACCGGGTGCTGCGCTTTCCGCAATCCCAGTTCCGCAAGGTCAAGCAGGCCGAGATCGCGACCATGATCAAGGACGAGGTGGAGCCGCTTGGCGGTTTCATCGGCGACGCCTTCGTCCAGCCGGCCTTTCTCGGCGGCAATGCGCTGACCGCGCTCTATTTCATGCTGCAGCAGAGCTTCTGGCTCGGCGGGGTCGCGGTGATCGTCCTCCTGGTCCAGGCGGTGGTGATCCCAAGGCTGCGGAAGAAGATCCTGGTCCTGGGCAAGCAGCGCCAGCTCACGGCCCGCGCGCTCGCCGGACGCATCGCCGAATGCGTCGACGGGTCGGTCGAGATCCACACCAACGACACCTCGAACTACGAGCGAGCGGACATCGTCGACCGGCTCGGGCGCATCTATCAGATCCGCTTCGACCTCTATCAGCGCAAGTTCGCGGTCAAGGGCCTCAACAACTTCCTGGCCCAGGTGACGCCCTTCACCTTCTATCTCCTGGGCGGGCTTCTGGCCTTCGCCGGCCGCGTCGACCTCGGCATCATCGTCGCCGTCATCAACGCCTACAAAGACCTGCCCGGCCCGGTGAAGGAGCTGATCGACTGGGATCAGCAGCGCCAGGACGTCCAGATCAAGTACGAGCAGGTGGCCGAGCAGTTCGAGCCCGAAGGCATGCTGGCAGAGGAGCTGGCGGCCCTGCCGAAGGAGCCCATCGCGCCGCTCAGCGGCGATATCGCCCTCAGCACGGTCATCGTCGCCGACGACAACGGCGTGAAGCTGCTGGACAGCGTCAGCGCGACGATCCCCGACGGGACGCAGGTGGGCATCATCGGCGAGGCCGGATCGGGGGTGGAGACGCTGAGCCTCGTTCTGGCGCGGGTGATGCCGCTCACCGCCGGCAGCATCGCCATCGGCGGGCGCGATCTCGCGACCATGCCGGAGGCGGCGACGGGTCGGAATGTCGGCTATGCCGGGCCGGAATCCTACATGTTCCCCCTCAGCGTGCGCGAGAACATCATCTACGGCCTGAAGCACGCGCCGCAGCAGCCCGCGGTCTATGACGACGCCGGCAAGCGTGCGCGCGATTCCTTCGACCGTGAGACGCGCCGTGCCGGCAATCCGGTGATCGACATCACGGCCGACTGGATCGACTACGCCTCCGCGGGCGCCACGGACATGGCCAGCCTCGACGACAGGATCACCGATACCTTGAAGATCGTCGAGTTCGAGGAGGACGTCTATCAGTTCGGCCTGCGCGGCACCATCGATCCCGCGGCGCAGAGCGAGCTGGCGGCGAAGTTCATCACCGCGCGCGCCGATCTGCGCCAGCGCCTGGCCGACCCGGCGCTCGCCACCCTGGTGGAGCCTTTCGACGTCGACCGCTACAACAAGAACATGTCGGTGGTCGAGAATCTGCTGTTCGGCCAACCTGTCGGACCGGAGCTGCAGCCCGATCGCATCGCCCGCAATCCCTATCTGCTCAAGGTGCTGGCTGATGCCGGCCTCGCCGAGACCCTGGCCGATGTCGGCCGGCGGATCGCCGAGACAATGGTCGAACTGTTCGCCGATCTGCCGCCGGGCCATCCCTTCTTCGAGCAGTTCAGCTTCATCTCCGCCGAGGACCTGCCGGAATACCGGGCGCTTCTCGGACGCCTCGGCAAGGCCTCGGTCGCCACCTTGCCGCCGGAGGATCGCATGCGCCTGACGGCACTCGCCTTCCCCTATGTCGAGGCGCGCCACCGCTTGGACCTGATCGATGCCGCGCTCGAGGCCCGCCTTCTCGAAGCGCGCCGCGCCTTCGCCCAGGGCCTGCCGGCGGAGCTCAAATCCGCCGTCGAGTTCTACGAGATCGACCGGTATATCGGCGCCGCCTCGGTGCAGGACAACATGCTGTTCGGCCGCCTCGTCTACGGCCAGGCCCAGGCTGCTTCGCGCATCGGCAAGCTCATCGGCGAGGTGCTCGACGCCCATGATCTGCGACGCTCGGTCCTGCGCATCGGTCTGGAGTACCAGGTCGGCATTGCGGGCAAGCGGCTCTCCCATGTTCAGCGCCAGAAGCTTGGCCTCGTCCGGGCCCTGCTGAAGCGGCCCAAATATCTGATCGTGAACGAAGCGACCGCGTTGATCGACGCCGCGGGGCAGGCGCGGATCCTGGAGAACATCCTGAAGGCGAGCGAAGGGCGGACGGTGCTCTGGGTGCTGCGTCATCCCAAGGAGGCGGAGAGATTCCAGCGCCTGATCACCATGAAGGACGGGCGTATCGGCGAGCAGGGCTCACCCAAGGAGCTCCTTGCCCGCAAGGCCAAGGCGGTCGAGGGGATAGCGGCACAGTGAGGAAACAGCGATGAGCCTCAACGAAGAAGTCGAGATGCTGCGCAAGATCCAGCTCTTCGCCAAGGTCGAGCCGGCCAAGCTGAAGCTGCTCGCCTTCACCAGCGAGCGGGCGGTGTTCGAGGCCGACGAAGTCCTCTTCCACCAAGGGGACCAGGCCGATGCCGCCTATATCATCGTCGCCGGCGAGGTGGCGATCGATGTGGAATCGCCGGGTGGCGGACGCACCCGGGTGGCGCGGCTGGGACGCGACGAGATCGTGGGCGAGATGGGAATCATCGGCGATGTCCCGCGCAGCGCGACGGTGACGGCGATCAACCGCACCACCACCCTCAAGATCACCAAAGACCTGTTCTTCCGCCTGGTGACCGATTTTCCCACCATGGCGGTGGAGCTGATGCGCGTGCTCGCCTCGCGTGTTGAGCACACCAATGCCCTGCTGCGCGAGTGCCGGGACAAGCTCGCCGCCGCCGGCTAGGACCTGATCTCACGGCGTCTGCGCCATGAGCCGTCTCGACAGCATGATCCGCCGGCTGATGATCCAGCGCGCCAGCCTCGACTGGGCGATGGCCAAAATCGCGGCGCTGCCGGGGCCGGTACTGGAGTTCGGCCTCGGCAATGGGCGCAGCTACGATCATCTGCGGGAGCACCTGGCGAATCGGGACATCTATGTCTTCGACCGCCATGTGGCGGCGCATCCCGATTGCATCCCGCCGGCGGACCGCATGATCCTGGGGGATTTCAACGACACCGCGCCGGCGGCGGTAAGGCGCTTTGGCGGCCAGGCGGCGCTCATCCACGCCGATGTCGGCAGCGGCGATCACGCCGCGAGCCGGGCGCTCGCCGCGGGCCTGACGCCCCATTGGGTGGCACTCCTGGCCGAGGGCGGGCTCATCGTGGCCGACCAGCCGATCCCGTCCGACGAGCTCGAGCCGCTTCCCCTCCCCGAAGGCGCCCCCGGCCGCTACTTCATCAGCCGGCGCAAGTAGAGAACCTTGATGCTGCACTTCTTCCCCCTCGCCTCCGTTCGACGGGGCCGGGGATCTTGGAGAAGGCGCCTGGAACAATTCACTTCAGGTCGATCATCACCGGGACATGGTCGGAGGCCTGGGTCCAGCCGCGGGCTTCGCGCAGGATGCGGGCATCGGCGACCGCCGGGGCCAGCTCAGGGGTCACCCAGATGTGATCGAGGCGCCGGCCGCGATCCGAAAGGCTCCAGTCGAGGGCGCGATAGCTCCACCAGCTGTAAAGCTTCTCGCTGGGCGGGATGATCTTGCGCACCGCATCGACCCATCGGCCGGCTTTCTGCAGGCGGCCGAGCTTCTCCACCTCGATTGGCGTGTGGCTGACCACCGAGAGCAGCTGCTTGTGCGACCAGACATCCGTCTCCAGAGGCGCGATGTTGAGATCGCCCAGCAGGATCATCTTCTTGCCTTCGTGCCGGCCTTCGGCCGACCAGGCGGCCGCCTCGTCGAGAAAGGCCAGCTTATGGGCGAACTTCGCGTTCACCTCGGGGTCGGGGATATCGCCGCCGGCGGGAATGTAAAAATTATGCAGCTCGATGCCGCCGGGGAGGCTCGCCACCGCATGGCGACAATCCTGCTTGCCGCACCAGTCCTTCCCGGCGGGTGTCTCCAGCGGCAGACGGGAGAGGATCGCCACGCCGTTGTAACCTTTCATGCTGCGCAGATGGATCTCCGAATAGCCCAGCGCCTTGATGGCGTTGTGGGGGAAGTCCTGCGCCTGCGCTTTCACTTCCTGCACGCAGACGAGGTCGGGCTGCCATTCGCGGGTGAGCCGCGCCAGGGAATCGAGGCGCAGGCGGACGGAGTTGACGTTCCAGCTGACGACGCGCAAGGCGGCTCCTCGAGGGGAAGGAAACGTGGCTCGGCCGGGGGTTATACCCCAGAGGGACGCTTCCTTGCAGAGAGTCCATGCCGCAAAAAAGTGAACGCCCGGCCAGGGGAGGACCGGGCGTTCGAGCAGTTCCTTTCGGAGTCCTTCATGGTGGGGGAAACCACTTGGGACGATCGCGGCCCTTGCGGCCTCGACCACTGTATGGAGGGTAATTGGCGCTCATCGACGGAAATTCAAGGGCGCCTCAGATAACGGCCATGTGATGTCTACAGGGCTGGACCATGGAAACGGCATGGCGCCACAGAATTGCCGTATTCCCATACTTGCGCGACTTGCCGGTATTTCTGAATTCGATGCCGCAAGGTCTGCAGGCAAGTCGTTATGCCACAACCCTAAGCCGCAAGCCCTAGGCCGCAAGCCCTAGGCCGCAAGCCCTCTGGCCGCGCGCTGCTCCGCCCGGCGCCGTGCGGCATCACCGAAGGCCCTGAAGAGCGCGACCGAGACGGGGTTCAGCAGCACCTTCCATTCGGGATGCCATTGCACGCCGAGGGCGAAGCTGCGTGCATCGCGGACGCGAACGGCCTCGACGACCCCGTCCGGTGCGCGGCCTTCGATGACGAGGCGATCGGCCAGGCGATCGATGGCCTGCCAGTGCAGGCTGTTGACCTCTATTTGGCGGCTGCCGACCAGGCGGGCGATCTCGCCGTCCGGGGCCAGATCCACCGGGTGGCGCGGCCCATAGCGGAAATCCACGTCGCCCGCCGGTGCGCGGTGATCGAAGGTGTCCGGTTGTTCATGAACCCGGGTATGGAGCGTGCCGCCGAAGGCGACGTTCAGCTCCTGGATTCCGCGGCAGATGCAGAAGAGTGGCAGGCCATCCTCCACCGCGGCCCGGATGAGCGGCAGGGTGGTGGCGTCGCGCTTGGGGTCCTGGGGGCTGTCAGCCCGGTCCGGCGGACCGCCATAGAGGTCGACGGCGACATTGGAGGGGCTGCCGGTGACCAGGAGCCCGTCCAGCCGGCGCACGAGGTCGCGATGATCGAAGGCATCGCCGAGGGCGGGGATCAGCAGCGGCAGGCCGCCGGCGCCTAGGGCGACGCCAGTGATGTATTTCTCGCCGACCGAATGGAAGGGATGACCTTCCTGCTCGCGCACGCAGACCGGGATACCGATGAGCGGGCTCTTGCTGTCGAACTTCATGACGACTCCGCAAGCAATGCGCCAAGTAACATCTCTGACTCATGTAACAGCGGGGCGGTCGCTTGGCAATGCGCCGGCCGCCCGACATAGTCGTCCGATGCGCGATCTCCTGGCCTATAAAGGACTTGTCGTCGTCATCTGGTTCGCAGCCCTGTTCCTGGCCGAGCGGATCTGGCCGGCCGCTGCGCTTCCGGGAATCGTCGCCCGCAGGCCCTTCCGCCGGCTGGCGCGCAACATCGCCCTGGCGGCCATCAACTTCGTGTTATCGCCCTTGGTGATCCTGCCTCTCACCGCCCTGGCTGCCGGCCATGCGCTGGCCTGGCGGCCCGGCTGGTGGCAGGGTGTACCCGGCCTTGCTCTCGATCTGCTGCTTCTCGATTTCCTGATCTACTGGTGGCACCGGGCCAATCATCGATGGCCTTTGCTCTGGCGCTTCCACCTCGTCCATCACCTGGACCGCACGCTCGATTCGACCACGGCGCTACGCTTTCATTTCGGCGAGGTGCTGATCTCGGCCGGCGCCCGGGCCGGCGCCATCCTGCTGCTGGGATTCCCCTTCGTCTCGATCCTCGCCTTCGAGACCCTGCTGCTGGTCGCGACCCTCTTCCATCATTCCAATCTCAGGCTGCCGCCGTGGCTGGAGGCGGGGCTCGCGCGCCTCATCATCACGCCTTCGATCCATTGGGTGCACCACCACCGCCGGCGGGTCGACACGGATTCCAACTACGGCACGGTGTTCAGCTTCTGGGACCGCCTGTTCGCCAGCCGGAGCCGGACGCGACGTGCCCTGGAGATGGAGATCGGCGTCGAGGGAGCCGAGGAACTGCAATTGCCCGGCCTGGTGCTCCGGCCGGTCCAGGCCGCGGGATATCTGGAGACATCGCCGTGACTGCCGCGCGCGTCTCGCGGCTCATGCTTCCCCTCACATTCCTGATCTGGGTCGGCTACTGCCGCTTGCGCGCAGGCGGGCGAAGCCGGCCTGCAGGTCGGAGGAAGGCGCGGTCCGCGGTGGGAGATCCGTCTCTCACGGCACTAGCTCGGCGAACACCACCTTCCGGATCGCGCGCCGGTAGCTGGCATAGCCGGTGCAGCGGCAGATATGGGCGCCGCAGGCCTGGTCGATCGCGGCGTCGATCCGGTCGCGTCCGATCGGGGCTGCCCGCAGCCGGGCGAGCAGGATATGGGCCGCCATCAGGAATCCCGGCGTGCAATAGCCGCACTGGAAGGCGAAGGCGGTGAGGAAAGCCTCCTGCAGGGCGCTGAGGCCCGTCGGCCCAGCCAGGCCTTCCACGGTCGTCACCGCATGGCCGTCGAGCGCGGCGGCGGGAATTGAGCAGGCGAGGACCGGCTCCGACGGGTGGCCGGGGGTCCACTGGACGGCGACGGTGCAGGCCCGGCATACGCCGATGCCGCAGCAGAATTTCGTGCCGGTCAGTCCGAGATCCTCCTGCAGCCAGTCGAGCAGCAAGAGATCCGGCGGCACGCGCCGCCGCTGGAGCGTGCCGTTGATCGTCACCGCGATTTCCTGGAACTGCTCCACCATCAGCCGAGCGCCTTCAGGATCTTGTCGGGGGTGATGGGTAGCTCGCGGAAGCGATGGCCGGTCGCATGGGCCACCGCATTGGCGATGGCTGGCGCGATGGGGCAGAGGACCGCCTCGGCGATGCCCTTGCCGGTTCCCTCGTGGGCCGTGAGCAGAAGAAGGTCCATCCGGCTGAGTGGCATGTCGGCCCACCGGGCGAGGTTGTAGCGGTCGAGATTCCAGCGGCCATTGCCGGCCCCATCGCCGAGCATCGGGAGTTCCTCCAGCAGCGCATAGCCGATCCCCATAGCCACCGCACCATCGGACTGCCCTACGACGATGTCCTGCTGGATGATGCGGCCGGGATCCAGGAAGGACCAGATCTCGACGATGGAAACCGCGCCGGTCCTCCGGTCGATCTCGACGGCGGCGATCGCGCCGGAGGGGGCGTAGAGGCTGCGGCCATATCGGTCGGCCCCCGGCGGAGGGGGCGTGGTGTGCTTGCGGGGATGCATGGTCCAGCCGGCTTCTTGCGCCCGCCGGGTCGAAAGCCCATCGAGGGGGCGGCGGCGCGCGACATTCCCGACGAGGAACTCCGCGCTCACCCATACGACCTGGTAATAGGCATGCACCATGACGGCGGCGATGGCGTTGTCCCCATGGACCCTGCGGGCGATCGCCGGCAGGGGAAGCGGCGGCAGGCCCGGGGCCGTCAGGCTCCCCTCCCGCCAGAGGGTATCGGGCAGCGCTGCCGCGGGGGAGATGCCCCAGATCCGGCAAGCCGCGGGCAGCAGGCTCTCCTCGAACAGGATGCGCGCCGCCTGCTCGATCGCATGCACCTGATGGAAGGCGGTCATGCAGGCGCTGGACGAGAGCTCGTAGCAGGCGGTCCAGTGCGGGTTGTCCCACGGCGCCTCGGGCGGCGTCGGATCCGCGTGCAGGCCGAGCGCGTCGAAACGCGCCACGTCACCCATCTCGACCGCTTGCGCGTTGGCCCCCAGATGGCGAGCCGTGCTGAGGGCGAAGGAGGTGGCCGAGCCATTGCCCATGTCGATGCAGTTCGTGCGCACCGTCAGCCGGCCCTCGGCATCGATGGCGACCTCCGTCATGACGCCGTCGCTGCCGGTTCCGTAGGCCTGGTTGGCAAGCGCGAAACCGACGCCGTAGAGACGGCCGGGCGATTCCCGCGCCTGCTTCGCGGCCGCGCGGTCACGCCAGAGCGGAAAGTCGCTGGCGTATTCGCAGATCTCCGCCAGCCGCATCTCCTGGATCAGCGGCGCTCCCGTCACGGTCCGGTCGCCGGTCTGGAGCGCATTTCGCCGGCGCAAGACAATGGCATCGACGCCCAGGCTGTCGGCGATCTCGTCCACCAGGCATTCGATGGCAAAGAAGGCCTGGGGGCCGCCGAATCCGCGCATGGAACCGGCGACCACGCCGGCGCTCGGCAAGGCCGCGGCGTCGATCATGGCCTTGTCGAAGCGATAGCTGCCGCTGCCGGTCAGGGCGGCGAGCTCGGCCACCCATTGGCTGTAATTGTTGAGGCCGCCCGCCTGCATGTTCATTTGACCCGAGACCGCCTGGAACCGCCCGGCGGAATCGACCGCTACACGCAGCGTGATGGCGCTGCCGAGCTGCTTCAGGCCGGAGGCGAACTGCTCGAAGCGGTCGTTCGCGATCCTGACCGGGCCGTCCGCGTAGACGGCGGCAAGCGCCAGGAGAATGGGAAAGACCGAGGTATCGCGCCCGCCGAAGCCGCCGCCGGGATAGCAGCTGTTGAGCACGACCGTGGATGGACGGATCGGGGACTCGCTGGCGAAGAGGCCAAGGGCGGTGGCGATGTCGCCATTGGTCGACTGGGTTCCCAGGACCAGATGCAGGGTCCTTTCGCCCTTCGCATCGCGCTCGAGCCAGCCGAGGCCCGATTCCGGCTCCATGAACATCGGGTCGAGGATTTGGGTGGCATAACGGCCGGTGAAGTGCTGGATGTCGGGCGCCTCGAACGCCGCCTCGATCCGCGCCCGCATGGCGCGCGCCTTCCCGTCGGTCTCGCTCGGCGGCTCGGCGTAGGGATTGCTGAATCCGTCCGCAACCTGGGAGAAGAGCTCGCTCTCCCCCTCGGCATAGCGCGTGATGTGGGTGGTGGGCGGATAGGGAGCGGGATCAGCCCGCGCAACCGGCGCGCCGTAGCGCAGGATACTCTCGTCGAACTGCAACACCTGCTTCGCCCGGCGCCAGGTGGCGAAATCCGCGAAGATCAGGATCGCGACGGGCTGGCCGAAATAGGACGGCGCCTGGCCGACCGGCACCAGCAGGCCGGCGCCCCCCGTCGGCAGAGATATGTTGCCGGGCGGCGGCGCGATCCCGTCCGCCGCCAGATCGGACTGCAGGATCTGGCGCAGTGGGCGGAGATCCGCCGGCAGGCCGGAGAGGTCGATTCCCTCGAACACGCGATCGACGGCGGTGGCGCGCAGGATCATGGCCAGGCGCTCGCGGGCGGGCCATCCCGGCATGTCCCGGGCGCGGAAATCGCGCGCATAGATTTTCTGGCCGGTCACCTTGGCATGGCCGTCGATGCGGGCCCGCGCCCGACCGGGGCCGGCCGACCAGTCAAAGGCGGGAACAGCGGCCGCGGCCAGCCTGGCAAAGACGATGGTCAGGCCTGCGCCGCCCGCGGTCTGCAGGAACCTCCGCCGGGTCGGGCGGAACAGGCTGCTCATGGCACGCCGTTCATGCGCATCTACTCCTCGCTGGTCTTCTACGGCGAAGAAGACATTCGCACAATATTCAGGACCGCGGCGGAAGCCTGTGACGGTGTCGATGAGGTCGGCGCCGCCCGGAAGTCGGCGGCGAGCTGGAAGCGAC